>NZ_LBIZ01000098.1:0-135722 GCF_028128665.1 Bradyrhizobium sp. CCBAU 45384 | reverse complement strand
GTCGATCGCGTCCTCGAGCTTGCGCCCGAGATGATGGCGGCCTGATACGGCGGCATCGCCGCCGACGATCAATTGGAAGTCCCCCTCACAGGGGATAGGAAGCAGAGGCTCACATGCGAACTTGTCTCGTCGTTGATGATTCCAGCGTCATCCGCAAAGTTGCGCGCCGGATCCTGGAAGGCCTCGACTTCCAGATTCTCGAAGCCGAGGACGGTGAGAAGGCCCTGGAGGCCTGCAAGCGCGGCCTGCCCGATGCTGTGCTGCTCGACTGGAACATGCCGGTCATGGACGGCTACGAGTTCCTCGGTCATCTGCGCCGCATGCCGGGTGGCGACCAGCCCAAGGTGGTGTTTTGCACCACCGAGAACGACGTCGCCCACATCGCGCGCGCGCTGCACGCCGGCGCCAACGAATACATCATGAAGCCGTTCGACAAGGACATCGTGACCGCGAAGTTCCAGGAAGTCGGCTTGATCTGAGCAAACACCGGAGGCTGGACGGCTCCTTCGGCGTTTGTTGTCAACTAAACCGTTTCAGTCTGAGTTGGTGAGTAATGAGTGTGGCGTTCGCAGGAAAATCGATCATGAGCCCGTCGCGTGAGGCCGGGCCGCTGCGGGTGATGATCGTCGATGACTCCGTCGTCATACGCGGTCTGATCTCGCGCTGGATCGGAGCCGAGCACGACATGGAGGTCGCGGCGTCGCTTCGCACCGGGCTCGAGGCGGTCAACCAGCTCGAACGCATCAATCCTGACGTCGCCGTGCTCGATATCGAAATGCCCGAGCTCGACGGCATCTCGGCGCTGCCGCAACTGCTGGCGAAGAAGCGCGATCTCGTCATCATCATGGCTTCGACGCTGACCCGCCGCAATGCGGAGATCAGCTTCAAAGCGCTGTCGCTCGGCGCGGCCGACTATATTCCCAAACCGGAATCGACGCGCGAGACATCGGCCGCCGATATCTTCCATCACGATCTGATCCAGAAGATCCGCCATCTCGGCGCGCGGCTGCGCCGGAAGCCGGCCGTAGCGAGCCCGCCGCTCGCGCCCGCGAGCCCTGCTGTGCCGGCCGCGCGGACATCGTTTGTTGCGCGGCCTGCCGCGCCCGCACCGGCCCCGGCTGCGCCCGCCCCCTCGGGTTCGCTATCCACACGTCCGTTCTCGACCCAGGCACCGAAGGTGCTGCTGATCGGCTCCTCGACCGGCGGCCCGCAGGCGCTGATGGCGCTCGTCACCGAGCTCGGCCCCGTCATCGACCGTTTTCCAGTGCTGATCACCCAGCACATGCCGCCGACCTTCACCACCATTCTCGCCGAACACCTGGCGCGTTCGAGCCGCAAGCCGGCGGCCGAGGCGGTCGATGGCGAGCCGGTGAAGCCGGGTCGCATTTATCTCGCGCCCGGCGGCAAGCACATGCGCGTCGTGCGCAATGGCGCGGACGCCGCCATCGCGCTCGACGACGGTCCCGCCGTCAATTTCTGCAAGCCTGCGGTCGATCCGCTCTTCACCTCCGCCATCGATGTCTGGCACGGCAACATTCTCTCCGTGATCCTGACCGGCATGGGCTCGGACGGCATGCGCGGCGGCAAGGACATCGTCGCGGCCGGCGGCAGCGTGATCGCGCAGGATGAAGCCTCCAGCGTCGTCTGGGGCATGCCCGGTGCGGCCGCCCATGCCGGCATCTGCGCGGCGATCCTGCCGCTCAACCAGATCGGCGCCAAGGTCAACCGCCTGTTCGCGGGAGACCGCACGTGACGCCGGCGGACTACGAGTATCTGCGCAAATTCCTGAAAGAACGCTCCGGTCTCGATCTCTCGCCCGACAAGCAATATCTGGTCGAGAGCCGCTTGCTGCCGCTGGCCCGCAAGGCCGGCCTTGCCGGCATTCCCGATCTCGTTCTCAAGATCAGGAACGGCGACGGCCGCCTTGCCACCGATGTGGTCGAGGCCATGACCACCAACGAGACGTTCTTCTTCCGCGACAAGATTCCGTTCGATCATCTGCGCGACAGCATCGTGCCCGGCCTGATCCAGGCCCGCGCCGCGCGCAAGTCGCTGCGCATCTGGTCGGCGGCCTCGTCGACGGGACAGGAGCCGTATTCGATCGCGATGTGCCTGAAGGAGATGGGCGCGGCACTCGCAGGCTGGCGCATCGAGATTGTCGCGACCGACCTCTCGCAGGAAGTGCTGGAGAAGTGCAAGGCCGGCGTCTACAGCCAGTTCGAGGTGCAGCGCGGCCTGCCGATCCAGCTCCTGATGAAATACTTCACGCAAGCGAGCGACGTCTGGCAGCTCAATGCCGATGTCCGCGCCATGGTGCAATTCCGCCAGCTCAACCTTTTGCAGGACTTCTCCCATCTCGGCACGTTCGACGTGATCTTCTGCCGCAACGTGCTGATCTATTTCGATCAGGACACCAAGGCCATGATTTTCGAGCACATGGCGAAGGGTCTGGAAGCCGACGGCACGCTGCTGCTGGGTGCCGCCGAATCCGTCGTCGGCATCACCGATGCATTCCGTCCCGTGTCCGATCGTCGTGGGCTCTACCAGCTCAATCCAGCGCGGTCTGGTCGCCCGATGGGCGGCTTGATGCCGCAGCCGCTGAAGATCGCCGCGGCGCGGTGAACTCTCCTCGTCATTCCGGGGCCGCGCGTAAGCGCGGAGTCCGGAATCCATAACCATTCGGGTGTCTCACAAAATCGCATGCGGCAGAAACCGCGAGCTGTTGCCCGTGATCGGGCTCTCGTCCTCGCGGATCGAAAGTCCGCACGGCTCGTGGTTCACCAGCCAGCTCCCGATCACCGGATAGACGCCGGAAAAACTCGGCAGCGGCGACAGCGCCTGCCGGATAAAGCCTTCGGCGCCGTAGGGACCTTCGTGCTCGTCGAGTGACATTCCGGCAGACACCAGCGTGACATTGGCGCCTTCGCGCGACAGCAGCGGCTTGCGGACATAGGAGCTGCCGAGCTCGGCGGCGCGCGGATCGTCCTCGAAATGGGCCGGCAGCAGATTGGGATGGTTTGGAAACATCTCCCAGAGCAGGGGCAGAATGCCCTTGTTGGAAAGCAACGCCTTCCATGGCGGTTCGATCCAGCGCGTCGGCGCGCCCTTGAGCTTCGCCCCGAAGGCGTCGTGGAACATCCACTCCCAGGGATAGAGCTTGAAGACCAGCTCCATGTCGCGGTTATCGAGGTCGACGAAACCGCCTGCCTCGTTGCGCCAGCCGATATCTTCAATGTCGAGCAGCGTCGTGGAGAGGCCCGCCTGGCGCGCAGTGTCTTCGAGATAAGCGAGCGTGCCGGCGTCTTCCTCGTTGGCGGTGGTGCCGGTGAGGTGCAGATGCTTGTTCGAGGCAATGTCCTTCCACGCCGCGATCAGCCGCTCGTGGATCGAGTTGAACTGGTCGGCGCGCGCGGGGATGATGCGCCGCTCGATCGCCTGTTCGAGCCAGGTCCATTGAAACACCGCGGCCTCGAAGATCGAGGTCGGCGTATCAGCATTGTATTCGAGCAGCTTTGCGGGACCGGCGCCGTCGAATTTCAGGTCGAGCCGGCCATACAGGCTGCGGTCGTCGCGCTCCCAGCTCTCGGCGATGAGGTCCCAAAATGCTTCCGGAATCTTGAGCCGGCGCAAATGGCGCTCGTCGCCGATCACGCGGCCGGCAAGCTCGAGGCACATCGCATCGATCTCGCCGGTCGGCGTCTCGATGTCGCGCTCGATCTCGGCGAGCGTGAAGGCATAGTAGGCGCGCTCGTCCCAATAGCGCTCGCCGTCGATGGTGTGGAAGGCGAAGCCGCATTGCTCGGCAGTCTGTTGCCAGTCGTCGCGCTCGGGACAAAGGATGCGTTGCATGTGTCAGCCGCCGCCGTGACCATGACCGCCATGACCGCCATGACCTTGGCCGGGATGGCCGCCATGCATGCGATGCAGCGTGCCGCCGAAGCCGCCATGGCTCGGCCGGCAATAGGGCTTGCCGCCGATGCCGGGAACGGCTTCGAGGCCGGAGCCGCAGGGCCGCTCGCGGTTCACAAATCCCATCGAGACGGCGCCGGCCGCCGCGCTTCCCATCAACGTGAGCATGACCCTTCGCGAGCGCTTCATGAGGTGTCCTCCCGCGCGATTTAGAACAGTGGTTACTTAAAGCAGGCTCGCGCGCGGCGTTGAATTCAAAACCGCGCGTGTCAGCTACCGCCCGAGAAGGCATGCGCGAACGAGCCGAAGCCGCCGCGCGTGACGCCGCCGGAGCCTGCATCGGACGAGCCTCCCGACGAAGAATGACCGGAGGAGTCGCTGCTGTAGAAGCCCGACCGCGACGACCAGTGCGAGCCGCTGCCCGAAGAACTGCTGCTGCAATTGGTGTTGGTCTGCGCCGTCGCCCCGGGAGGCGTGGGATCGCAGTTTCCCCGCGGCATCAGCATGAAGGCGGTGGTGCCGACCGCGATCGTCCCCATCACCAGTAGCGCGACATGGCCCGAGCGCTTGACCGGCTCCCGCGGCGGTAGCGGCAAGTCCGCTGGCAGGCGCGGACGGCGCTTGCCGAACTCCTGGCTGGGAGGTTTGTTGGCCATGTCACTTCGCTACCATGTCAGTAAATCATGCAGGCGGCGTTGAGGAGGCCCGCGGCGAGCGAGGACAACCCGAGCCAGATGGCGGGCGCCAGTTCGCCGGCGGCGATCCGCCCCGACAGGTTGGGTACCGGGATCTTGACGACCTGCACGATCAGCGCGATGAAAGCCCAGACCATGCAGTCCAGCACGTTGGCCGAATGGGCGATCGCGCTGAACAGCGGTGCCACGAAGCCGAGCAGGCTGAGCCCGAGCGCGATCGCCGCGGCAGGGTCGTTGTCCCGGATCAGCTGGAACTCGTTGTGCGGCGTGATCCGCGTGTAGACGAACAGATATGCCACTATCGCGATCAGCCCGGTGCAGAAATAGACCAGGAAGGCGGGCAGGCCGGCGAGCGATTGCAGGATCATGAGGAGAGGTCCGACGGTTGCGCCGCGAATTCTGGCACGATCGCTTAGTCGCGGCACCGGGCGGGCAGGTTCGATCCCCAGAAAGAACCGGCACCGCTTGCGCCCGGGCACCGCACAAAAATTCGGGCCGCATGAGACATGCTTCACAAATGCGTCTCGAGGTTGTGTGTGATAGTCTGAGCCATTGTTTTGCCGCCGCCCGTCAGTTTTGATCGGCCGCGCTCATTCGAGGGATGCTTCGTTCAGATCAAGAATCTTGTTGAGTGAGGCTCAAAATGCCCGTTGCCGAATACGAAGATTTCGAGCTCGAGATCGGCTCCGATCTGCCCGTGGGTGGCGGCCCTCAGCAATATTACGGCCGTGTCGTCAGGTCGCCGGCCGGCGAGGCGCCGAAGAGCCAGGTGAAGTTCTGGTTCTCCGCGCCCGGCGAACTGGCCAAGCTGCGCGGCGAACTTGAAAACGCCGTCCTCGAGATCGACGACAAGAAAAGCCAGGGTCCGACCACGCGCGGCGAGCAGGTGCTGCAGGATTTTGGTCGCGGCGTGTTTCGCAGCATCTTCATCGACGTGCCGTCGATCCAGCGGATCTATGAGCGCAGCAAGGGCGCGGCGCAGGATCTGAGGATCAAGCTGCGCATCGAGGCCGCTGACCTCGCCGGGCTGCCCTGGGAATATCTCTACGACGAAGACGACATGCCCCGCTTCGTCGGCCTGACGCGCCCCATCGTGCGCTATCTCGAGACCGCCGGCGGCGTCGGCCGGATGGGCGTCAAGGGACCGTTGCGCATTCTCGGCATGATCGCCGATCCCTCGACCAGCGAATGGCCGAAGCTCAACGTCGTCAAGGAGCGCGACCGCATCAACAAGGGCATCGATGCGCTCCAGCACGCAGGCAAGGTGGATTTCCAGTGGGTCCCCGGCGGGACCGGCAAAGACCTGATGAAGAAGCTGCTGGAAGGCGAGTGGCATATCTTCCACTTCATCGGGCATGGCGGGGTCGAGGAAGCCTTGCCCGGCGCGGGGGCATCCGGCTTCGTGGTCATGGTCGACGAGGACGGCAAGCCGGTGAAGAAATTCGCCTCCGATCTTGCGATGATGCTGACGGGAGCACGACGCAGCCTGCGCCTGATCGTGCTCAATTGCTGCGAGAGCGCCAGGATCAATGTCGGCGACCGCTTCGGCAATCCGGCGATCGGCTTGATGAAGACGGGATGGCTGCCCGCCGTGGTGGCGATGCAGTTTCCGATCACCGACAACGCCGCGATCTCGATGTCGGAGGGGTTTTACGCCGCGCTTGCGCGCAACCGTCCGATCGACGATGCGGTGACGCTCGCGCGCAAATTCATCCAGGAGAAGTCCCGCGTCGAGTGGGGCATTCCGGTCCTCTACATGCGCTCGCCCGACGGCCGCATCTTCGACGTCGAAGCACCGCAGCCGCAGGCGGCCCCGCCAGAGGCGGCGCGGCCCTCGAAGGAGATGCTGCAGCAGCGCCGCGATGAGTTCATGGAGGCGCTGCTGATTGCCCCGACGACGATCGAGGCGCTGGAGGACCTGACCCGGCGCGGACAGGAGCTTCACGGTCTCCTGGCCGACGATGCCGAGCTCTCGGCCCAGCTCGCAAAGGTCTATTTCGATCTCGGCACGCTCCAGCACAAGCAGAAGCAGATCTCGAAGGCCGCGGCGAGCTTCGCCTACATGCTCAAGCTCGACCCTACGAAGCCGGAATATTTCGTGCGAAGAGCCAATTTCAACGTGACGGTCGGTCTCTACGAGAATGCACTGAGCGACATCACCGAAGCGATCAAGCTGAAGCCGAAGAACCCGGAGTTTTACTGGATCAAAGGCGTCGTCAGCATGACCGCCGCCGGCACCGACGACAAGCGCGGCTATGTCGAGGAGGCGATCAAGGCGTTCGGCACGGCGATCGCGGCCAACGAGAACGAGCCGAAATATCTGGTGTCGCGCGCCAATGCCTATGCCCTGATCAAGGACGTGGTGAAGGCCCAGAACGATATGGACAGCGCGATTGCGCTGGCCCCCGACAATATCGATCTCCTGGTCCAGAAGGCCAAGATGGTCGCCCAGGCTGCCTGATTTCTCGCGAGTGTTGTCCGGCGCGCCTTTCAACAGCGAACCCTAGCAATAGGAGTTCATCGTGCAGATCGCTCATGTCGTCGATCCCTTGAATGCGATCTTCGAGTCCTTCGGTGGACCGGTTCTGGTCGTGCTGTTCTACTGGTTCCGCTTCCATACGATGAAAGGCACGCGCTCCTTCACGACGCGGCCGCTGTTCCTGTTCGGTCTCGCGGTCTTCATCACGCCGTTCCTGGTGATCTACGCCGTTCTGCCCGACAAATTGTCGCCGCTCGCATCGGTCTGGCTCTTGATGTTCGTCTGGCTCATTCCGGTGGCGCCGAAAGCGTGGCGCAAATTCTGCCAGGAACTGGCCGGCATTCCCGTCGCCGCGCTCGCGCTGCGCGAGGCGCTGGCCGCTGCTCCCTTCCAGGTCGGTCCGGACGACATGCCGAGCCTGCAGCGCAAGCTGTCCAGGGTCGGCTACCAGATCGACGATTTCCGCGCCACGCAATCGACCGCGATCCAGTCGCGCTTCCTCAAGATTTCCGCGTTGATGCTTCACCTGGAGCGCTGGGCCTGCGAGCATGAGGGCTTCATGGAGCGCAACTCCGATCTCTATGCGGAACTGCTCGCGGTCTATGACGCGCTCTGCTTCCGCACCGTCCGCGTGCTCAAGAGCAGCACCGAGATCTACGGTGCGATCATGGAGGACAGCCATGTCGAGCCTGACGACTGGCAGGCGCTCGACAAGCTCTCGACCCGCCACACCGTGGTCAGCCAGCTTCAGCTCGCCGCCCAGACCGCGGCCGGATGCATGCTCGAGGATCTGCGCAAGGACATGGATGCGCTGCTCAACAATCTGCTGCTGTTCGCCGCGCGCGCAGCGCTCGCCGGCGAATGGACGTTTGCCCGCAGCCGCCAGCGGCTTGGCGCGATCGGCTTCACGCTGGAGCCGGCTCCGCCTGGCATCGCGAAATTCGTCGCGGTTGCGGCGGGCTTCGGCTTCGTCTGGTGCCTGGCCTGGCTGCTCGGGTCGGGCAAGATCGTGCACATGCCCGGAGACCAGGATGTCGGCATGATGCGGACGCTGCTGATGACGCCGCTCTATCTCATCGTGAATTTCTGGCTGGTGTATTATTTCAAGCGGCAATACGCCTTCGCGAACGAGACCATCTTCGGCCGGCTGCCCGTCGGCTTCATTCTGACGGTCGGCCTCTGGGGCGCGCTGATCCTTTTCCCTGTCCAGGCCGCGTTCGACTTCTACCAGTTTCCGCAAAGGCCCTATCTCGACGTCGTCCTGCACGAGCTGCCGATCCTGATCTTCCCCTGGGGGATCGCCGCGATGGCGGCGCTGCTGGTGCAGGATTCGACCTGGGGCAAGCGGTCGCGCAAGACGCGGCGGATGCGCGATGGACTCGTGTTCGGCGGCGGCATGACGGTGCTGCTGTGGGTGCTGCTTGCGATCCACCGGCTCAGCCCGATGCCGGTGATGGAGGTCGTCGACAACGTCTCCGGCTGGACCTTCGTCTGGTCCTTCGTGCTGCCGACCTTCGGCTTCGGCTTCACCATCGGCTACGCCTTCATGGCCTGGCTGCGCGAGGCCGCCTCGCGCGTTCCGGTCAAGAGGCCTGTTATGGCCACCACTTCACTCGCCAGCGCCTGACCAAGCCGCAAAAACGAAAACCCCGCCATTTGCGGCGGGGTGAGGGGCGGCATCGCGGATTTCCGTCGCAAATATCGCCGCGGACTGTGAACTCATTCATACCAAAATCTGAAATCGTCGTTAAGGTGAATTGCAACCTATGGTGTTTGCCGCGCGGCGAGGCCGCCGCCGCGGCGTCTCCGGTCATTTCTCAGGCATCGCCCCTGAAATCTTCGAGGAGAACGACGATGAGGTCATCCGTCAAGATCGCGCTCGGTTGCTGTTGGCTTCTGCTTGGTACCATTCCTGTTGCGGCACAATCGGTGCCCAATCCGGCGATGGATGCGCCGGATCAGCTCGCCTGGCAGTTCTTCATCCAGGTCAATACGCGCGCCGGCGGCAACAATGCGCTATTCGAGACCTGGGCCAGCGACAGCGATACGTTCAAGGTGAACCCGCAATTCCCGACGACGGCGGTGCCGCTCCAGCTGCATGAACCGGCAGTGCCGGAGCTCGGCCGCTTCGCGCTGCAGCGGGCCGGCAAGCTGCTTCCGGCGATTCCGCCCGGCAAGGGGGTGCTGGAGGAATCCCGTCGCAACAAGGACTCGTTCGATTTCATCGTCCAGAACAACCTGTACAAGATATCCGGCCTCCGCGCCGCGTTCGGCAAGACCATCACGTTCCCGGTCGGCGCGATGGAGGTGAAGGCGAACTGGCAGCTGGTGACGGACATTCCCTCCTTCACCAACGGCAAGGTCGCGGTCGGCGATGTGCCAAAATTGTACCACGTCAACACCGGCGCGGACGGCAAGCAATATGCCTTCGTGTCCATGCACATCATCTCCAAGGCAGTGCCGAACTGGACCTGGGCCACCTTCGAGCACAAGTTCAATCCCGGGCGCTGCGACATCATCGGCTGCCGGGACTCGTTCGGCGCGCAGACCAGCCCGGTAGCGCCCAATCAGCAGCCGGGCCAAGGTTACCCCGATTGCGCGAAGACGCCGGCGCTGTCGGCGATGATTGCATCCGCCGATTGGGATCCGGCATTTGCCAATTATTGTCTGAAGGGATCGCAGACCGATTTCACCGATGCCACAGGGCTCGACATTCGCCTCGGCAATTCGGTGACTGAGGACGGTTTCGTCGATCAATCCTCCTGCATCACTTGTCATGGCCGCGCCGCCTGGGACAGCAAGGGTGCGCCGACCAGCGGCGCGGGATTTGACGACAATGGCGCCCCGCTCGGACCGATCCAGCCGAGCTGGTACTGGAGCTTCTCCAGCCAGCCGCCGATCTTCCAGGGCATGAGCGGTCTGTCGCAGATCGCGACCTCGGCGGACTTCGTCTGGTCGATTCCGTTCTGCGCGCTCGACGACACCCAGAACCCGCCGAAGGTCAATCGCAACTGCAAGGGCAAATGATCGAGCGGGCGGTGTGGTGACCATGCAAAGGGTCGAGCTCGCCGGCAGCTATCGCGCCCCTCCGCCGGACGCGGTCGATGTTGGCGAGGTCGATCCCGACGAACGTATCGTGCTGACGGTCTATCTCAAGCGGCGCACGCCCGACACATTCCAGCCGGGCAGCGCCGGGGACCTTGCCCGGCTGTCGAAACCGATCACGCGACAGGCTCTCGCGGCGCAACGTCGCCGAACCCACGGCCGCGCGGCCGCTCGCATCAAGAAGCTGGCGGCGCAGTTTCACGTCACTGTGCTCGATATCGACCTGTTACAGCGCATCGTCACGCTGCAGGCGACCGCGCGGCTGCTGACCGACATTCTCGGCGCCACATTGCGTATCTATGATGACGGCCGGTGCCGTTTCCGCACGCGGGTGGGTCCGTTGCTCGTGCCAAAGGAAATCGCTCCTTGGACGCGGGCAATCCTCGGCTTCGAGGACCGGCCGCTGTTCAGGCCGGTGCGGCGGCTGCGCGCGCTGGCCGGCGTTGGGGTCGGTGCCGGGCTCTGGCCGACGGAGGTCGCCGCAGAGTACGGAATTCCACTCGACCGGGACGTCTCGAAAATCTGCGTCGGCATCATCGCGCTTGGCGGCGGCTATCTCAAAACCGATCTCGACCAGGCGCTGACGGCGATGGGACGCGAGGCGCCTGTGGTGATCGATCAGGCCGTTACCATCGCGCCGGCCGTGCCTGGCGGCGCGGCTGCACCTCTGAACGGCAGCAATCAGTTCGGCCACGATGCAGTCGCGGACGAGGAGATCGCGCTTGATCTTCAGATCATCGCAGGCTTGCTGCCGAAAGCGCGCGTCGTCGTCTACTTCGCCGGCAACAATATCCGGAACCTGGTTGGTGCGATAAGCCAGGCGATCTTCGATCATGTCAACCGACCCCAGGTGCTGTCGGTTAGCTGGGGCAGCGCGGAGCTGTTCTGGAGCCCTTCGGCGCGCGACGCGATGCAGGCAGTGCTGGCGGACGCCAAGCGATTGAACGTCACGGTGCTGTTCGCTGCCGGCGACCAACTCGCGACTGGCGGACTGAATGACGGCAAGGCGCATGTCTGGTTTCCCGCTTCGAGCCCGTACGCATTGGGTTGCGGTGGCACACAGCCTGCGGACGGTGGGGGAGCTGCGGCCGGTGAGGTGGTCTGGAGGGACGGCAGCAGCGGTACCGGCGGCGGGATCAGCGACGTCTTCCCGGTGCCGGCCTATCAAACCGGCCTCGCACTGCCGCCGTCGGTCAATGACGGTGCGCTGCGCCGTGGCGTTCCGGACGTCGCCGCCGCCGCGGCGGGCAACCCGGGCTACAAGGTCGTGCTCAATGGCGCCGTGGTGATCAAGGACGGCACCAGCGCGGTCGCGCCGCTCTGGGCGGGGCTGATCGCGATTGCCAATGCCGGACGCGACACTCCGCTCGGCTTCGTCAATTCCGCGCTCTATGCCAACGCGACACTGTTCAAGCCGATAGAGCAGGGCAACAACCGTGTCGACGGCACCGGCTACGATGCCGGACGCGGCTGGAACGCATGTACCGGACTGGGCGTGCCGAAGGCCGCTGAGCTCATCGCTGCTCTGACCGCCGCTCCGGTTGCCGTAGTCTAGTCCAAAAACGAAAACCCCGCCGATGCGGCGGGGTCCAGGCTGGGAGGAGCGAGCCCTCAGGGCTCGCGACATAAAACGGATCAGGCGGGGATGCGCTCTTCGTGCTCGTGCGGCTCGCGCAGCACGTAGCCGCGGCCCCACACGGTCTCGATGAAGTTGCGGCCCTCGGACGCGTTGGCGAGCTTCTTGCGGAGCTTGCAGATGAACACGTCGATGATCTTCAGCTCGGGCTCGTCCATGCCGCCATAGAGGTGGTTGAGGAACATTTCCTTGGTGAGGGTGGTACCCTTGCGGAGCGAGAGCAGCTCCAGCATCTGGTACTCCTTGCCGGTCAGGTGCACGCGCTGGCCGCCGACTTCGACCGTCTTGGTGTCGAGGTTGACGACGAGGTCGCCGGTCTGGATGACCGACTGGGCGTGCCCCTTGGAGCGGCGCACGATCGCGTGGATGCGGGCAACCAGCTCGTCCTTGTGGAAGGGTTTGGTCATGTAGTCGTCGGCGCCGACGCCGAGACCCTTGACCTTGTCCTCGATGCCGGCGAGGCCGGAGAGGATCAGGATGGGTGTCTTGATCTTGGAGACCCGAAGCTGCTTGAGCACGTCGTAACCGGACATGTCGGGCAGGTTAAGGTCGAGAAGGATAATGTCGTAATCGTATAATTTACCGAGATCGACGCCTTCTTCCCCCAAATCGGTCGTGTAGACATTGAAGCTCTCAGACTTCAGCATCAGCTCGATCGACTGCGCGACGGCGCTGTCATCTTCAATCAGCAAAACGCGCATGCCAGTTCCCCATAGTCGCCGCTCCTGGGCGTCAGGTCGGCCGCATTCGCGGCACTCAACAAAACGCCTTTGAACAACTGATTCGGATCCTGACAACAGATGGTTAACAAATCCTGATTCTGGAACGCAAGTCCCCCCGGTGCAATTTTTGTCGAATCGCCCTAAGGTCTTGCGCGAGAAGCAGCTTTCGTTATCCGGCTCCGTTCAAGTTCCACTTTAAGAGACGGGTCTAACCGACTCCCGCGACTCAGCCTTCTTCTGAAGGGGAGCCACGCTCAGTCACAAAGACAGTGACGCAATGATTAATGATGCGGGTAAACACCAAGTTAAGCGCCGTTCAGAAATATGGCGAAATTTAAGGGTTTCCCCGTGAGGGCCCGGATATCGAAGGCGAGCCACCTTGATGAAGGCTGTCGCGAAGGCGCGCTCTTAATGAAGGCTGCTCCATGAAAGCCCTTGCCGAACAGATCGGCGATATCGACGGCATCAATATCTATGGCCGCGTGGTTGGGGTTCGCGGGCTGATGGTCGAGGTGGCCGGACCCATTCACGCGATGTCAGTCGGCGCGCGCCTCGTGATCGAGACTGGCGCCAACCGTTCCATCCCTTGTGAGGTGATCGGCTTCTCCGGCAGCAATGCGGTGGTGATGCCGTTCGCCGGCCTCGACGGCGTGCGTCGCGGCTGCAAGGCCGTCATCGCCAACGCCGCCAATCTGGTGCGGCCGTCGCCGGCCTGGCTCGGCCGCGTCGTCAACGCGCTGGGCGAGCCGATCGACGGCAAGGGGCCGTTGCCGCAGGGCGCCTCCCCGATGCCGTACCGCAACTCGCCGCCGCCGGCGCATTCGCGCAGGCGCGTCGGCGCGCCGCTCGATCTCGGCGTCCGCGCCATGAACACCTTTCTCACCTGCTGCCGCGGCCAGCGCATGGGCATCTTCGCCGGCTCCGGCGTCGGCAAGTCGGTGCTGCTGTCGATGCTCGCGCGCAATGTCGACGCCGCAATCAGCGTCATCGGCCTGATCGGCGAACGCGGCCGCGAGGTGCAGGAATTCCTGCAGGACGACCTCGGCGAGGAGGGCCTCGCGCGGTCCGTCGTGGTGGTCGCAACCTCCGACGAGCCGGCGCTGATGCGGCGGCAGGCCGCGTATCTGACGCTCGCCGTCTCCGAATATTTTCGCGACGAGGGTCAGGACGTGCTCTGCCTGATGGACTCCGTGACGCGCTTTGCCATGGCCCAGCGCGAGATCGGCCTGTCCGCCGGCGAGCCGCCGACCGCCAAGGGCTACACGCCGACCGTCTTCACCGAGCTGCCGAAGCTGCTCGAGCGCGCCGGTCCGGGCCTCGGGGAGGGCGCCATCACCGCGATCTTCACGGTGCTGGTCGACGGCGACGACCACAACGAGCCGATCGCGGACGCCGTCCGCGGCATCCTCGACGGCCACATCGTGATGCAACGCTCGATCGCCGAGCGCGGCCGCTACCCCGCCATCAACATCCTCAAATCGGTCTCCCGCACCATGCCGAAATCGGCCGACCCGCAGTTCTGGCCTGTGATCCAGAAGGCGCGGGCGGTGATGGCGACTTACGCCGACATGGAAGAGCTGATCCGGCTTGGCGCCTACCGGGCGGGCTCCAGCCCCGAGGTCGACGAGGCGATCCGCCTGCACGAGCCGCTGGAGGCCTTCCTGCGCCAGCGCAAGGACGAAAATGCCTCGCTGGCCGACGGCTACCGCCAGTTGGCGCAAATCCTCGGTAATTTGGAAACGGAACGCTAACTTTGTCCCGTCATCATCCGTTCCCACAGAGTAGCAGAGCCGGTCTTGGCCCTGACAGGGCCAATGGGGAGACCGGTGCAGTCCCGATGTGTGTATGTCTTGCAGCCAAGGGACTTCTGGGGAGTACGAGTCGATGAAGTCACGTGATACCCTCATCCGCCTGAAGAAGTTTCAGGTCGACGAGAAGCGCCGCCGGGTCGCCCAGATCGAGTCCATGATCGCCGACTTTCAGCGGATGTCGACCGATCTCGATCGCGAGATCCAGACCGAGCAGGACCGCGCCGGGATCAACGATCCCGCGCATTTCGCCTATCCGACCTATGCCAAGGCCGCCATCCAGCGTCGCGAGAACCTGACCCGCTCGGCCGACGAGCTGAAGGGCCAGCTCGAGGACGCCAAGGCCGCGCTCGGCGAGGCCTTTGAAGAGCTGAAGAAGGTCGAGCTGCTGGACGAGCGTGACCAGGCCCGCGAGCGCGCCGAGGAAAACGCCCGTGAGCAGGCCGATCTCGATAGCATCGGCCTGATGCGTTCCCGGATCGGCGCCGTCGCGTAAGCGGCGGTCCGCGCCCCAAGCCCGAGAATTTGCGAACCCGGACCCGCAAGGTCCGGGTTTTTGCGTGTCCTGTCCACAGCGTGGCGCGCCGCCTCTTGGTGACGGGCTTGGCCGCGCGCTATGGTGGTGGCGATAAAGGCTGCGCCAGCGACGGCGGTGCCCACCTCTCCCCGTAGGGGAGAGGTGAAGAGAGACGCGACGGGGACCGCGCGTTGGGGGGCTGAATGCTGACGCCAGCAGAGCTGGTCGGGCTGATTGAGGCGGTGGCGAGGCGCGATTCTGCCGCGTTCGAGCGCCTCTACGCCGCCACGCGCGCGAAACTCTATGGCGTCGTGCTCCGTATCTTGCGCCGACAGGATCTCGCAGAGGAGGTCATTCAGGAGACCTACGTCAAGATCTGGAACAGTGCCGGCCAGTTCAATTCGCAACTGTCCTCGCCGATTACGTGGATGGCCTCGATCGCGCGCAACCGCGCCATCGATATCGTGCGCAAGAAGACCGAAGCCTCGATCGAGGAGGAACCGCAGGCGATGGAAGTCGCCGCCGAAAGTCCCGATCCCCTGGCGCGCCGGGAGATGTCCGAGGAGCTGAAGCGGCTCCTGGAATGTATTGGCCGGCTCGAGCCGGACCGTCAGCGGCTGGTGCTTCTCGCCTATTACAACGGTTGGAGCCGCGAGCAATTGGCGGAGAAATTCGCAGCGCCCGTCAACACGGTGAAGACGTGGCTGCGGCGCAGCATGCTGGATATCCGGGAGTGCCTCGGACTTTAGAGGATGATGAGAGTGCATAGGCTGGCGCAGCGTTCTTGCTTCACCTCTCCCGTAGGGAGAGGTCGGATTGCATCGCAAGATGCAATCCGGGTGAGGGACTGCGCTCTCTCATGGGACCTGAACCCCTCACCCGATTTGCTGCGCAAATCGACCTCTCGCTATGGGAGAGGTGAAAGCAATTGATGGCCTACAGCGAGGACCATATCGCGCTCGCCGCGGAATATGCGCTCGGCACACTCGATGCCGACGAGCGTGCGCAGGTCGCGACCATGATGGCGGTGGACCACGAGTTCGCCGCGATCGTGCAGGCCTGGCAATTCCGGCTCGGCGTCCTCAACCAGATGGTCGGCACGATCGAGCCGCGGCCGATCGTGTGGGAGAACATCAAGCGCGAGATCGCGCAGACGGTATCGACGCAAGAATCGCAGCAGGATTTGCAGCAGGATTCGCGGCAAGGCACGATCGAGGCGCCACCGGTGCTGGTGGATGCGCCGCCACCGCCATTGCCGGAGCTCTCGTCATCGGAGCTTTCAACTCAAGAGCCTTCATCTCCTGAGCCGCCAGCGCAGCAAGCTGCCGCGCCGGACGTGCAGCCGCCGGCACCGACCGACTCCGATGTCATTCATGATATCGCGCCGCAATTCATTCCGCAGACCCACGCGCCCGACCCGCGCATTGCGCCGGCGACGCAGGTGCCGGTCGTCGACGACACCAAGGTGATCTATCTCGAGAGCCGCGTGAAGCGCTGGCGCACGATCGCCTCCGCCGTGGGCGCGCTGGCGGCCGCGCTGCTGGTGACGCTGTCCCTGCAGATCCTCTCGCCCGATGCGCTGCCGGGCGCGCTGCGCCCCCCTCCGCGCATCCAGACCGTCGAGGTCAAGACACCGCAGGCGCCGTCGGCCTTGCCCGCGCAATATGTCGCGTTGCTGCAGGGCCAGAGCGGTGGTCCCGCCTTCATCCTCACCATCGATGGCGCGACCAAGAACTTCACGGTGCGCAAGGTCGGCGCGACGCCGGAGCCGGGCAAGAGCTTCGAGCTCTGGCTGATCTCCGACAAGCTGCCGCGCCCGCGTTCGCTGGGTGTGATCGGCAACGGCGACTTCACCGCACGTCCGGTGCTCGCGGGCTACGATGCCGACGTCGTCAACGCCGCGACCTACGCCGTCACCGTCGAGCCCTCGGGCGGCTCGCCCAGCGGCCAGCCGACCTCGGCGCCGGTGTTCTCAGGCAAGCTGATCGAGACCGTGCCGCCGTCGCAGCCGCAGGCGCCTGCGAAGAAGTAGGGCCGCCTCCAAACGCCAGCTGTCATCGCCCGGCTTGACCGGGCGTTCCAGTATTCCGTGACGGCCGTGATCAACCGATGAGCCGCGGCGTACTGGATACCCCGCCTGCGCGGGGTATGACCGCGATCGTTCTTGCGCGAGCCTCTGCGACGTCGCCACGGTCCATTCCGCCGTCGCAATCCGACAAGTCCCGCCAAATCCGCATCCGATTTGAACCTCCGGCCATTCCGCGGCGTCAAATGCCCGGAATTTGCAGTCGGCACGGCCGATCAAGGGTGCCGGGAAGGGGCTAGAAATCAGATGGATGCAGCCAAGCCGCCGGGCATTCTTATCCACCAATATACAGGCCTGCCGCAGGGGCCGGCGTTCGAACATTGGCGCGACCGGGCCCTGGGGGCCTGTGGCCTCGAGATCGGGCCGAGCCATGGCGACAGCATCGATTGCCGGTTGCAGGTCAGCGTGGTCGACAACATCTCGCTCGCCATTCCCGAAGGCGCCTCCGCGCAATATTCGCGCACGCAGAGTGGCCTCGCCGACGGCAGCGACGATCTCGTGCTGATCGCAGCCCATGCCGGCCTCGTCAACGTCAGGCAGAACGGCCATGCCGTCGAGCTCGCGCCGGCGCAGATGGTGCTGGCCGACATGAGCATCACCGGCAGCGTCGGTCACACCGACGAGAACCGCTTCACCACCATCCGCATGCCGCGCCGCGCGCTGCTCGACATCAATCCGCGTGCCGAGGACAAGCTGTCGCAGGTGCTGTCCGACGGCGCCGTCGCCGAAACCATCTTTCGCTATCACGCGCTTGCCGCCCATCAGGCGCCGCATCTCGACGCCGTCGGCCAGCGCCTGACCGCGCAGCACATGGTCGATCTCGTCGGCCTGTTGCTCGGCGCCGACGCCGAGCACGCCGCGCTCGCGCGCGGCCGCGGCCATGCGGCGGCCCGTCTCGATCTCATGCGCGCCGACGTGATGGCCGCCCTCGGCCGCAACGATCTCTGCCTGTCCGAGGTTGCGACCCGCTCGGGCCTCAGCCCGCGCCAGGCGCAGCGGCTGTTCGAGCAGGCCGGCACCACCTTCACCGAATTCGTGCTGGAGCAGCGTCTGCTGCTGGCGCGAAAGCTGCTGGGCGATCCCCGCGCGCGGGCGCGCAAGATCAGCGACATCGCGCATTCCTCGGGTTTTTCGGATTTGTCCTATTTCAACCGCGCCTTCCGCAAACGCTTTGGCGCGACGCCGTCGGAACTGCGCGAGGCCCGAGGGCCTGCGGCGGCGCCGCTGCCGCATTTGGTCGATCCGTCCGGATGAGCTATATCTGCCCGCGCGGGGCGGATCAGCGGATCCCTGCAAGCAGCGAAGTCAACGGACATGGCGCGTATCGTCGTGCTCGGCGCCGGGTTTGCGGGCCTGTGGGCGGCCATCGGCGCCGCGCGCATGCGCGAGGCGATCGGTGAGACCGGCCGCGACATCGAGATCCACGTCATCGACCGCAACCCCTATCACAACATCCGCGTGCGCAATTACGAGGTCGATCTCCGCGAGGTCGCGTTGCCGCTGGCGCAGCTGCTCGATCCGGTCGGCGTCACGCACGGCATTGCCGAGGTCGAAGCCATCGATCCCGTGCGCCGCGAAATCTCGCTGGTCACGTGCCGCGGCGAGGAGACGCTGGGCTACGACCGCCTCGTGCTTGCGCTCGGCAGCGAAGTGATGCGTCCCGATATTCCGGGCCTCGCCGAGCATGCCTTCGACGTCGACAGCTATGCTGCCGCGCTTCGCCTCGAGGGTCATCTCACCTCGCTCGGACGCAGCGCGCCGTCGCCGGGACGGTCGACGGTTGTGGTGGTCGGCGCCGGCTTCACCGGCATCGAGGTTGCCGCCGAAATGCCTGATCGTTTGATGCGCGCCGGTGTCACCGGCAGCCGCCGCATCGTCCTGGTCGATCCCAATCCCGCGATCGGCGCCACCATCGGCGACCACGCGCGTCCCGTCATCGAGACCGCCTTGTCGTCGCTCGAGGTCGAGACACGGCTCGGCGTGCGTGTCGCATCGGTCGAGGCTGCAGGTGTTCGCCTGAGCTCGGGCGAGTTCATCCCGGCGCAGACGGTGATCTGGTGCGCCGGCATGCGCGCGAGCCGTCTCGCCGAAAATTTCCCGGTCGCGCGTGATCGCCTCGGCCGCCTTCTGGTCGATCCCTTTATGCGGATCGCTGATGTGCCCGGCATCTTCGCCGCCGGCGACGTCGCCTCCAGCGTGATCGACGGCCTGCATCCGACCGTGATGTCCTGCCAGTTCGCCCGTCCCATGGGCCGTTTTGCCGGCCACAATGTGGTGGCCGATCTCGTCGGCGGGCCGCTGCTGCCGCTGCGGATCGACTGGTACGTCACCGTGCTCGATCTCGGCGCCTGGGGAGCGCTCTACACCGAAGGCTGGGATCGCGAGGTGCGGACGACCGGCCAGGCCGCGAAAGCAACCAAGCAAACCATCAACCGCAAGCGTATCTATCCGCCGCTGACTGGCAGCAAGGACGAGCTGTTCGCCGCGGCCGCGCCAACGGTGCAGGCGCCGCCGCCGACTTATGGAGTGATGCGGCGTTGAGCTGAGGTGCGCACCCACAAGCCCATCGAACCGATGCGCAGAAGCAGTCAGCGGCGAGCCAGAAGCAGACATTGAAAGGGAGCCGGTCAGCCTGACGGCCAGGTGTGCGCTTCCTGCCGGCTCGGCGCGTTTCGCAAGCGCTTCAGCCGCCCCTACTTCGCAAAAGCGTCTCGGACGGCAGTTCTCCAAACGTGGCCTTATAGAGGTGCGATAGCTCTCCCATGTGCGAAAAGCCGTTCGCGAAAGCCGCCGATGAAACTGACGTTGCCGGCATACCCCGTGCGAGTTGCGCGCGTAGAGACCAAAGCCTTTTGTTGCGGAGATGCTGATGCAGGCTCGCTCCGTGAATGGCCTGGACGGCCAGCTGCAACGTTCGAACCGACGCTCCCAGCTGCTTGGCCAAGGCCTCGCTGTAAAGAGGAGTCTCTGGATGCGAATGCGCAAATTCATCGAGCTTCGAAACCAGCTTGCGATGTCGTTCGAAAGCGCGTTGGCCTGAACGTCGCTCGCTCCTCAGGACCAGCAAATTATCCAATGCATCGATCAATTCATCCCGAAGCGATTCCGCAACGGATGCAAATTGCCGATGATGCATCGGCGTACAAGACAAAGCCAACGCGCCTCGAATGACGTGTTGCAGGCGCGAAAGACGCTCGCCGCTCGCATTGTGCAAATGCAGTTTTCCTTCCGACTCCTCCCAGCCGCGATTCTGCATGTCGGAAGCGAACCGGATGACAGCGAACGTGTTGGCAGCGGGCTCGTGAAGATCGAGCAAGATCTCGCGTCTGAGCAATCCGATTTCGGACGAGCTCCACGTTCTGCCGTTGAACTCGGCATGCGTATGGTTGCTCATCGGCACGACGACGGTGCAACCCATCGCGTTCATCCTGCCCGAGAGGGCGCGAGGCGATGTGTGCTCAAGCATGAGCAGCGCGCCCGGTAGCGCAGTAATGGCGCGGCCGTAAAAATACGGCCCGAGCAAAGCGTGGCGCTCGATATCCAGAAATCCGATGGCCCTGAATTCGTCGGGGCTCGAAACGCGTTGCAGCCTCAGATGGGCAGATTGCTTCAGGTTCGAAAACGGCACGAGTTTGCACCGGGCGTTGAGGGAATCAATTTTGACCGAATTCCGATAAACACGGTCGTTGTCGGTTATATGATCATCGGCATACTAAAAGGACAATCATTAAAAAGTGGAAACACCGCATGTCCAAGGTCGTGCCCTTCAATCAACGGTCCGTACCGTCAGCGGGCGTGGCAATGGAGCGCTTGCGTCGAATCTCGAGGGAGGTCGAGACCTTCGTATCGCGCATGCAGATCGAGAGCCTTACGCCAAGCGAGATGGCCAGAATTTTGCGGGTTTTCGATACCGCCAACGCCTGCATCCGGATCGTCCTGTCGGATTTCGGCCAAGACCCTGCGGTTCATCAGCTCATCGAGCAGTCACATGGAATCAAAGAGCTGATCGAAGCCGCCCGGAAACGGATTGACGGTTTGGCTGTTGCTCCGTCCCAGGTTCGCTCGGCTTAGATTGGAGGAGCACGAAGGGACCGCGGCACAGCAATACCGGTCAAGCCGGCGGCGGCCAGATGACAGCTATCGCGACGCGGCGGTCTCTTTGATCTTCCCCGATCCGCCACATTTCGTGCAGGGACGAAACTCATTCTTTTCGCCCAAGCGAACCGGATGCATGCCCCTGTCCTGGCCGGTCCCGTCACACTCCGGGCAATTGCGTTCGACGTCGTTCTGACCGGTCATTTGTAGCTCTCAGCTGGCCGCTTGGCGGGCCATCGGTTGTGAAGCTAGCCAATTAAAGCCATTAATTGTCAAGGCGTCCCTACACATCCACAATCCCTTGCGCTGCCTGACGGGCAAAACACCCAAAATGCCGGTCAATCCGCTCGCCTAAAAATATTCCACTTTACCGAAATTCGGAAATATCGTATGTATCGCGCAACCCGGCCCATGGAAGAGGGGCGTATCGCGATCGTCACGACGCGGGCCGGGCGGCGGTGGGCGCAGGTCACATCGGCGCGAAGGGTTTTTGCAGGGCGGGCGACCGTGAGCGAAGGCATCGCGCAAACGACCGGTGTGGTCCGCGTACGGCAAAATCGTGTGGTCCTGGCGCCCGGAGCCTGTGCGCCAAGGCTCGTGGTGATGCGTGTGACCCGACCGGGTCCTTGCATCAGTCATCTGCGAGACGACGGGGGCAATAGTGCATCGCTCCCCGGGGAGATCACGACATAAGCCGTTCCAACCACTGCGCAGGGAAGGCCGGATGTTTCGGCTTCACCTGTATGCCGCTGTGCAGCCTCTTGTAGCGCAACCTATCGCACAGTGGACCGCGGGTGCCGGTCGGGCACCCGGTCTTCCCTGCGCCCTCTTTCAGATGAGGGCGACGTTGCAGAGCAAAGCTCGGGCGAGATGAGCCGCGAGGATGTGAAGCTGTGTCTGCGCCTACACACTCACTGTCATCGCCCGGCCTTGACCGGGCGATCCAGTATTCCAGAGGCGGATGTGATTGGGCCGAGAAGCCGCGGCGTACTGGATTCCCCGCCTTCGCGGGGAATGACGGCGTTGGTCCAGTTGCGCGCAAACTCAAGTCTCGTGCCCCGGACGCAGCGCAGCGTCGCGGCGCGCCAGGAACATGAGGGAGAGAAATGACGCGAGCTACCCCCAGACATGAGAAAGCGCCCGTGGGGGGCGGGCGCTTTCTGTAGTCGACTTGGGGTTGGGGTCGTCTACATATCCACGTGGCGACTTTGGGGGGCTGGTAAAGAGCCGCGTGAATTCCTGAAACTCAAAATCTCCTTAACGAACGAGCGATGCGTTCGAGCTGGTGATCACGACCGGCTTGCCGGCCTTGATGACGCGAGCAGTCTGTGTGAGGCCTTCATCCGAACCCGAGCGCGCCGAGATGCCGAAACCCGCAACTGCGATGCCGGCGACGAGCGCCACGGCCACCACCTTCAGGTGGGTCGAGCGATCCGCGCTGTAGATCGAGTGGTTCATGGAAGCCTCCTGCCGCCATCTACCCGAAGTAGTCGCCGGCCTCTTCAGGCAGGTTCATACTTCCGGTGCCCAACAACCTAGTATTGGCGGGATTCGTTCCCAAGAGGCCATCACAAGAGCGTGATAGGACGTGAAAGATCGCGATCAAAAGCAGCGCTTGATCGATCGATTTGGCAATTATTTCAACGGTATAATTTGTTCGAAAGGCGCCTTTTCAGCCTTTGGTCGACAAGGCGCCAGGAACTCAAAAACCATTTGCCTGTGGCCCAAAAACACACGGCTTCTTAAGGCAAATCAGATGCTTCCGACCGTTTTCAACCTCGCCCTGGGGTGAATCTCGGCCTGCGACAGAACCGTCGTTTGGGCCCGGAACCGCTCGACCAGGGAGCGGACGAAGGGACGAATTGCCGCAGAGGTCACCAGCACCGGCGCCTCGCCTTCGCGGGCGGCGCGCTCGAAGGCCTCGCGCACGGCGGTCATGAATTCCGACAGTTTTGAGGGCTGCATCGCGAGGCTGCGCTCCTCGCCCTGGCCGATGATGGATTCGGCGAAGGCCTGCTCCCATTTCGCCGACAGCGCGATCAGCGGCAGGTAGCCGGCATAGGAGGTGTTTTGCGCGCAGATCTGCCGGGCGAGGCGGGCGCGGACATGCTCGACCATGGTCGCGGGGTTGCGCGAGAAGGCGAGCGAATCGGCGATACCCTCGAGGATGGTCGAGAGGTCGCGGATGGAGATGCGCTCGGCCAGCAGCAGCTGCAGCACGCGCTGGATGCCGGAGACGGTGACCTGTCCGGGCACGATGTCCTTGACCAGCTCGCTCTGCTCCTTCGGCAGCTCCTTGAGCAGCTTTTGCACCTCGCCGTAGGACAGAAGGTCCGACATGTTGGCCTTGAGCAGCTCGGTGAGATGGGTCGAGAGCACGGTGGCGGCGTCGACGACGGTGTATCCCTTGAGCGAAGCCTCCTCCTTGAGGCTGGCGTCGACCCAGGTCGCGGGCAGGCCGAAGGTCGGCTCGGTGGTGTGGATGCCGGGCACCTGCACCTGGCTGCCGCCGGGATCCATCACCATGAACTGGCTCGGCCAGATCTTGCCGGTGCCGGCGTCGACCTCCTTGATCTTGATGATGTAGGTGTTGGCCTCGAGCTGGACGTTGTCGAGAATGCGCACCGCCGGCATCACGAAGCCCATCTCGATCGCGAGCGAACGGCGCAGCGCCTTGATCTGCTCGGTGAGGCGGTCGGTGCCGTCGGGGCCGTTGACGAGCGGCAAGAGCGCGTAGCCGAGCTCGATCTTGAGGTCGTCGATCTTGAGCGCCGCCGAGATCGGCTCCTCCGCGGCCGCAGCGCCCGGTGCGCCGGGCTGACCGGCCGCAGGCGCGGCCTTGGCAACGGCTTCGGCCTTGGCCGTCGCGCGGTTGCGGTTACGCGCAGTCCAGGCCAGCGCGCCGGCACCGGCGCCGAGCGCGAGGAAGGGGAGGGTCGGAATGCCCGGCAGCGCCGCCAGCACCAGCATGACCGCCGAGGACATTGCGAGGGCCTGCGGATAGCCGGAGAACTGCTTCATCAGCGCCTTGTCGGCGGCGCCGGAGACGCCGGCCTTGGAGACGAGCAGGCCGGCCGCGGTCGAGACGATCAGCGCCGGCACCTGGGTGACGAGGCCGTCGCCGACCGTCAGCAGCGTGTAGCTGCGCCCGGCATCGGCAAAGGACAGGCCCTGCTGCGCCACGCCGATGATCATGCCGCCGACCACGTTGATGAAGACGATCAGGAGGCCCGCGATGGCGTCACCGCGGACGAATTTCGAGGCACCGTCCATGGCGCCGAAGAAGCCGCTCTCGTCCTCCAGCGCCTTGCGCCGCTCCTTGGCGACCTTTTCGTCGATCAGCCCGGCGGACAGGTCGGCGTCGATCGCCATCTGCTTGCCGGGCATGGCGTCGAGGTGGAAGCGCGCGGCGACTTCGGCGATACGGCCCGAACCCTTGGTGATGACGACGAAATTGACGATGATCAGAATGGCGAAGACGATGATGCCGATGACGAAATTGCCGCCCATCACGAAGCTGCCGAAGGCTTCGATGACGTGACCGGCCGCATCCGTGCCCTCGTGCCCGTGTGACAGGATCAGGCGGGTCGAGGCCATGTTGAGCGACAGCCGCAGCATGGTCGAGATCAAGAGGATGGTCGGGAAGGCGGAGAATTCCAGCGGCGCCTGGATGAACAGCGAGGTCATCAGGATCAGGATCGACAGCGTGATCGAGATCGCCAGGAACAGGTCCAGCACGATCGCGGGCAGCGGGAGGATCAGCACCACCAGGATGGTGAGGATGCCGAGCGCGAGCGCGATGTCGCCGCGCTTGAGGATGGTGACGATGTCGGAGAGGGAGGGGATCCCGGGCTTTGCGCCGCCTACGCCCTGACCCGCGGTGACGTCGACCATGGTAGCTGCCTCCCCGCGCGACTGCCGTCCGCGCGCCCCAAACGCCTGCGCAGCGGCCGAAGGGCCGCCGGTCCGAAAGTGAGGCACCGCACTGGCGTCCACGGGAGCTCCCGTCTTACGCGGCTGACGACACTCGACTTCACCCGGCAATTCTTGCCGGGTGTATGGTTAGCAAAGGGTTAACGAAGGGGGCCGGGGAGGTCGGGCCGGGGTATTTCGGGGGCTCGGCCGTCATTCCGGGGCGCCCGAAGGGCGAGCCCGGAATCCATCGTGCGGTGGAGGTGGTGGATGAATGGATTCCGGGCTCGCGCTGCGCGCGCCCCGGAATGACCAAGGATCCTACTTCGCCTTTTCCAACTTCGTCACCGTGTACCCCGACGCCGCCTCCTCGGCTTCGAAGGTCACCTTGTCGCCGACCTTCACCTGCTTGAGCATGCCGGGATCCTTGACGCGGTAGACCATGGTCATGGGCTCGTCCATGCCGAGGTTCTTCGCAGGGCCATGCTTGAGCGTGATCTTGCCGGCGCCTTCGTCGATTTTCTTGACCTCACCGCTGATGGAAGCGGCTTGCGCCAGCGTGCTGATGGTCAGGCCCAGCGCCAGCGCAAGCGCTGCGGTGGTGGTGCGGATGATTGGCTTCATTGATGTCTCCATTGTCTTCATTTCACGCTGACGTGGCCGACCATGCCGTAATCGCGATGGTCGGGGATCAGGCAGGAAAATTCGAAGGTGCCTGGTTTGGTGAACTTCCAGACGATCTCGGCCGTCTTGTTCGGCGCGAGCCGCACGCCGTTGGGATCGTCGTGCTCCATGTGCGGGTGTTTCTTCATCACCTCGGCATGGGCAAGATTTTCCTTAGGTGTGGCGAGCAGGAATTCGTGGTCTTCCCTGCCGACATTGCGCAGCACGAAGCGAATCTGCTCGCCGCGCTTCACCTCGATCTTCGACGGCTCGTAGGACATCTCGCTCATCGCGATCTCGATGGTGCGCGCCGGCTTGCTGGGATCGCCGGGCTCGCCGGCCGAGAAGCCGTGATGGCCGTGCCCCTCATGCGCAAGGGCCGGCGCGATTGAAAGCGTGGCCAGCGCCAGGACGATGCCGATTGTTCTTGTCATTGTAGTCTCCGGTTGGTGGTTGATCGAAACGCGTGGGTTACATCTTCATCTTCATCTTCGGCATCGGCGCTGCGGGTTGCCGTGCGGGCTCCGCCGCGGGCGAGGCGACTTCATAGGCGACGGTGCCTTGCGGGAATTGATAGGGGCCGGGATCGCGGTAATCGTCGCGCGCGAGGCCCTCGCGGATCTTCATCACCGTGAACATGCCGCCCATCTCGATCGGGCCGAACTGGCCGGAGCCGGTCATCATGGGCAGCGTGTTGTCGGGCGAGGGCATCTCCATGTTGCCCATCGCCATGCCGGTAGAACCCATTGCCATGCTGTCGGGCGCGAGCTTGCCGACCGCCTTGGCGAGATCCTTCCGCGACACGCCGATAAGGGTGCGCACCTCGTGTCCCATTGCATTCATGGTGTGGTGCGATTTGTGGCAGTGAAACGCCCAGTCGCCGGGATTGTCGGCGACCACGTCGAACACGCGCACGGCGCCGACCGGGACATCGGTGGTCGTCTCGGGAATCTGCGCCGTCTCGGGAATCCAGCCGCCGTCCGTGCAGGTCACAGAAAAGCTGTGGCCGTGCAGATGGATCGGATGGTTGGTCATGCTGAGATTGCCGATGCGCACGCGCACCTTGTCGCCGAGCCGCACTGGCAGCGGATCAATCCCGGGAAACACCCGCGAATTCCAGGTCCACATGTTGAAATCGGTCATCTCGTTGACCTGCGGCAGATAGCTGCCGGGATCGACGCGATAGGTGCTCATCACGAAGACGAAGTCGCGATCGACGGGCCGGAAGCTCGGATCGCGCGGATGCACGACGACCATGCCCATCATGCCCATCGCCATCTGCACCATCTCGTCGGAATGCGGGTGGTACATGAAGGTCCCGCTCTTCCTCATCTCGAACTCGTAGACGAAGGTCTTGCCGGGCTCGATATGCGGCTGATTCAGTCCCCCGACGCCATCCATGCCGCTCGGCACGATCATGCCGTGCCAGTGCACGGTGGTGTATTCGGGCAGTTTGTTGGTGACGAAGATGCGGACCTTGTCGCCCTCGACCGTTTCAATCGTCGGCCCCGGCGACTGGCCATTGTAGCCCCACAGGTTCACCTTCATGCCTTCGGCGAACTCGCGCACCACGGGCTCGGCGACGAGATGGAATTCCTTCCACTCGCCGTTCATGCGGAACGGCAGCGACCAGCCGTTCAGGGTGACCACGGGGCGATAGTCCGGGCCGCTGATCGGGTGCAGCGGCGGCTGCATCACCACCTTGTCCATGGTCGGCGCTTCCGGAATCGATGCGGCCTGGACGCGGCCGCTGATGGCCGACGCGCCGGCAAGGGCAGCGCTGCCCAGAAATCCTCTGCGGGAAAACATGCTGGCCTCCATCTCAGTGGTCGCCGTCGGCAGATGCTGCCGCGGCGATGGTGGTCGAAGTGTCGCCGCCGGAAGCAGGCGCACCGCCGCCATTGACGGCCGTTTGCAGGTCGGACTGGGCGAGGAAGAATCTTTGTCTGGCATCGATGGCACCGCGCAGCGATGCCAGGCGCTGTCGTGCCTCGGTCAGCAGTGCGAAGATGTCGACCTGCATGCTGGAGAAACGCAGCTGCATCTCCTCGGTGATGATTTTTCGCAACGGTAGAATCTCGCGCTGGAAGTGGCTGGCGATGTCATACGTGGACCGATAGGTGCGATAGGCATCGCGCGCCTCCGAGCGAACGTTCACGGCACGCTCGGTCAGGCGGTTGAAGGCGAGATTGTAGGTCTCCGCCGCCTGTCGCACGCGCACCTCGCCGCCGTCGAAGATCGGGATCTGGAATTGAACGTCGAAGCCGCGTTCGCGGAACGGTGCGCCCTCCGGATCCTGGGTGCGGCGGGAGATGCCGGCGAGATCGAGCAGCGTGACGAAGCGGGTTGCTTCGGTCAGGTTCAACGACTTCGCCAGCCCGGTCAGTTCGAGCCGCGCGATCTGCAAATCGATGCGATGGGCGACTGCATCGGCCTCGATCGATGGCAAGGCCTGCGGCCGTCGTGGCAGCGGCGGCAATGCGTTGGGCAGACGGAAGTCGAGGCCGTCGTCCCACAGCCCCATCAGGCGTGCGAGTCGTTCGCGCGTGCTGGTCGCCGCCTGTCGCGCGGTCGCGAGATCGGCGGTCGTCTCGGCGTAGAACACCTGTTCGCGGGCCTGGTCGAGCTTGTTGATCGAGCCCGTTTCGCCGAGCTTGACGGCGAGCTGGGCCGTCGATTCCGCCGTAGCCTTCGCATCCGTCAGCAGCGCCACGAGCTCGTTGCAGGTGACCGCGCGGACATAGGCGCGCCGCACATCGGCGGCGAGCCGCAACGTTGCCAATGCTGCGCGCAATTGCGCCTGGCGAAAGCGATCCCGCGCGATCTCGGATCGGAACGGCAGTGTTGCGAGGGCGAGGATGTCGCCGACAACCTGGCGTTCGATCTCGTTCGCGCCATCGCCTGAGATGCGCGAGATCGAAAACACCGGATTGGGCGGCAAGCTTTGCTCGACCAGCTCGGTCTCGGCCAGCGCCAGCTCGTTATAGGCGGCTTGCAGCCCCTTGTTGTTGAGCAGCGCGACCTGCACGGCGGTCTCGATGGTCAGCGGGCGCGCCAGCAGCCGGCGGACGGTCGCATCGACGGCCTCGGCGCCTTCGGCTGATCGGACGAAGGCGACGTCCTTATTAATGGTCTGGCTGGTGAGGTCCGAGACCGTCGTCATGCCGCCGTCCGGCGAGAACGCCATGCAGCCGGCAAGACTTATTGATGAGAGTCCGAACGCGGTGAGCATGCGCAAGCCCCGCGCGAGACGATGTGCCATGGCGCGTCCCTACCGGTCTTGCTTCGGTTGCGGCGTCACGGCGTCGTTGCGTTGCCGCCATGGTGCAGGTGTCGCGGGCCGCAGGGTGGTATAGGGCGCGATGGTCGAGCGATAGCCCACGCGTGCCACCTTCGCCGCCGGATCGGCGGGGTCCGGCCTGGCCACGTGCGTGGTGGCTGGCATGCAGCCGGACAGCGCCAGCGTAACCACGGCCAGCAGCGGCCAATTCAATAGAAAGAGTCGCCCACCCACCGCAGATGCGGCGGCAGACTTCGCCCCGAAAAGCGCAAGCATGATTCATCCCTGATCTGGAAACCACAGGTTCGCGCGCGCAAACGCGCGCTCGGACCGACGTCGTTGCGTCAGATCAGGCGATGGGGGGACGGTAGTGCTGGGGCGGCGCCGTGCTGTGCAGGCTGGCCACGATCTCGGGCGCGCAGGTCGACGTCGGCTGGACCGGTGTGGCAACGCTGGGCAGATCGGCTGGCAGCGCGCTGATGCACATCATCGCGCAGCATGGGCCCACCGTTCCCTTGCCGTCATGGTGATGCGGAGCGGGTGCGTCCTTGGCCGCAATTTGGTGATGCGCGTGGGCTCCCGCATGTTCATGCGAGGAATCCCCATGCATATGGCTCGCCATCTGAACCGGCACGAGGTCGGTGAGGAGCGCGTCATCGAGGCATGGCGCGGGACTGGTACCCAAAGCGAGGCTTGCCGCCGGCGCGAGCACGCAGAACAAATAGGCGAGAGCGATGATCCGCCCCACCTTCATCCGCACCGATCGCGTCAACCGCAGCAACATCCGTCGATAGGCTCCTCGCGCGGCATTGTTGCACACGCTGATTGCAAACTAATGGCAAAAGGCGATTTCGCCAAGCTCCTTCTTACCGCAGCGCACCGCGCATGCCCAATATATCGCCACGTTGCTTGACCGTGTGGCGATCCGCGGGCCATGGTCCGGCCCGTGCACGCGCCAAATCATCCCGAACAAAGACCAGACTCATTCAGCCCTGATTCCCGTCAGGCTTGGATACGGCTCGTCGTTGCGCTGCTGATCGGCTCGATCGGCAGCGTCGGCATGTGGGCCGTGGTCGTCGTGATTCCCGTCGTGCAGGCCGAATTCGCCGCAACGCGCGGCGCAGTGTCGCTGGCTTTCACGGTGATGATGTTCGGCTTCGGGCTCGGCGGCGTCATCGCCGGCAAGATCACGGACCGGTTCGGCATCGTGCCGGCGATGGCGATCAGCATCGCCTTTCTCGGCGTCGCAAATACGCTCGCGGGACTCTCGACCCAGCTCTGGCAGTTCGTTGCGGCGTATTTCCTGATCGGGCTCGGCACGTCGGCGACTTTCGCGCCGCTGATGGCCGAGGCCTCGCACTGGTTCGAGCGCTATCGCGGCCTCGCCGTGACCATCGTCGCGAGCGGCAATTACGTCGCCGGCACGATATGGCCACCGCTGGTCAACGCGGGCATGGAGACGATCGGCTGGCGCTACACGCATGTCGTCATTGCCTTGATCTGCGCGAGCTTGATGACGACGCTGGTGCTGGTCTTGCGCGCGCGGATCGGCGACGACAGAGTCCGCAATCACGCCAATGCGCCGCCGCCGCGTGTCGATCTGAAACTTTCAACCAACACGCTGACGGCGCTGCTCTCGATCGCCAGTATCTCCTGCTGCGTCGCCATGGCGATGCCGCAGGTGCATATCGTCGCCTATTGCGGCGATCTCGGTTACGGCGTGGCGCGGGGCGCCGAGATGCTCTCCCTGATGATGGCCTGCGGCATCGTCAGCCGCATTGGCTCGGGCTACCTCGCCGACAAGATCGGCGGCATCCGTACGCTGTTGCTCGGATCGCTGGCGCAAGGCTTTGCGCTGGTGTTCTATCTGTTCTTCGACAGCCTCACCTCGCTCTATCTGATCTCCGCGATGTTTGGCCTGTTTCAGGGCGGCATCGTGCCGAGCTATGCCATCATCGTGCGCGAGGCGATGCCGGCGAGCGAAGCCGCAACTCGCGTCGGCATCGTGATCTTCGCCTCCGTGTTCGGCATGTCCTTCGGCGGCTGGGTGTCCGGCATCATCTTCGATGCCACCGGCTCCTACGCCGCGGCGTTCGCCAACGGCGTGGCGTGGAATGCCCTCAATGTCGGCATCGTTTTGACGCTGCTGATCCGCTCGCGGATGAATTCGGTCAGGACAGGACCGACCCTCGCGACTTAAACCGCCTGTCCGGCCTTCAGCAGTGAGCAGCCGGTGATCTTGTAGCTGCCGTCAGCCTGCTGCTCGAGCGTGTAGAGCGCTTCCCAGGCTTCGCCATTGGCATCGATGATGTGAACGCGCTGGGCAACCGAGCTGCCCTCGGTCTTGACGTCGCCGAACTCAAAACTCTTATGGCGGTAGACCGGCGCGTAGCCGTTCTGCACCATCGACATGAAGATGTCGGGTGCAGGGAAGATCTGCTTGATCGCCGGCGCGGCATAGGAATAGGCAGCCGCCGCGTCGTCATGGACGAAGGCCTGCTCCTGGGCGCGGATCACGCCTTGCGCCGCCGAGACATCGTCAGCGCGCGCGGCAAAGGGGCTGAAGACAATAGCGAGGGCGACGACCAAGGCTGCGATGCGCATGACAGGCTCCGCGTTGATATGCCGGCGATGCTGATCCTAGCATGACCATTGGCAAATACGGGCGAACTATCGTCTCCGCTTCACCGCCGCCTTCGCCGGCTTGACTGTGCGCGCTTTGGCCTTTGCGGCGGGCTGCATGCGAAGACCGTCGACAAACACATCGAGCATCCGCAGCACCGAGGATTGCCAGCCGGGCTGGTCGTGCATGTAGCACATGCCGAAGAACGCGCGCAGCAAATCCTCGGGACTGATGTCGGCGCGCATCGCGCCGGCCGCGGCTGCGCGATCAAGCAGCGAGGCGATCGCCTTGGTCAGGCGCTCAAAGGAGAAGGCATGCAGTTCGGATCCGCTCTGCACGGCGAGTGCCAGGGCTGCCACCATGCCTTTCTTGGTGGCAACGAATTCGACACCTGAGCGCAGCCAGCGTCTGAGCGCGTCGACCGGATCCTTGGCGTTCTTCAGCTGTTCGGCAAGCTCGCTGAGCTGCTCGACCTCGCGCCGGTACACCGCCTCGAACAGATCCTCACGCGTCGGGAAATGCCGGTAGAGCGTGCCGATGCCGACGCCCGCGCGCTTGGCCACGGCCTCGAGGCTTGCTTCGGGCCCGCCTGCGCTGAACACGACCTTGGCCGCCTCGAGCACACGCTCGCGGTTGCGCACGGCATCGGCGCGGGGCTTTCGGGTCTGGTCGGTATGGTCGTCCATATCAGGCAATGTAGATCACGAATTGGTTAGGTTGAACCCCGAGCCTGCTGCATGGCGTTGTCAGTGCACGGCCTTTTTGACGAATTCCAATATTTTCTGAGGGGGCCCTTGTTAAACGGAGGGTGCCTCCGTATCTTCGCGGGGTGTCGGCTCGGAACATGTCCGCGCTGGTGCGATATCGACAGCGGTCACGGCGGTGACGCGCTGCGCGATGACTCATGTCCATATCTGATCGGAGCCCTGTATGAACCACTCCATCAGCCTCACCGTGAACGGTGCACGGCGCGATTTCGTCCTCGACGATCCCCGCGTCACGCTGCTCGATCTCCTGCGTGAGCGCCTCCATCTCACCGGAACCAAGAAGGGCTGCGACCGCGGCCAGTGCGGCGCTTGCACCATCCTCGTCGACGGCAAGCGCATCAATTCCTGCCTCGCGCTCGCCATCAGCCATGACGGCGCCGATATCCTCACCATCGAAGGTCTCGCTCGCGGCGACCGGCTTCACCCCGTCCAGGCCGCTTTCATCGCCCATGACGGATTCCAGTGCGGCTTCTGCACGCCCGGTCAGATCATGAGTGCGATCGGCATGATGCAGGAGGCGCAGGCCGGCAATGACCCCGAACGCATTCGTGAGTGCATGAGCGGCAATCTCTGCCGTTGCGGTGCCTATGCCGGCATCGTCGATGCCGTGCTCGAGGCGCAGGCCGGTGCCGACGAAACCAACCAGAGGCGCTCCGCATGAAACAGTTTGATTACGTCAGGCCTGCCACGGTCACTGAAGCCGTCGCCGCCGCCGCCCAGCCGGGCGCAGTCTATCTTGCCGCCGGCACCAATCTGCTCGATTTGATGAAGGGCAATGTCACCCGCCCAGATCGGCTGGTCGACGTCACCCATCTCGATGGGCTCGATGGAATCGAGCGCCTCGCGGATGGATCGTTGCGGATCGGTGCGCTCGTCAGCAATGCCGATCTTGCGCATGATGGGGAGTTCGTGAAGGCCTATCCGGCCGTCGCGGAAGCGCTGCTCTCCGGAGCGTCGGCGCAATTGCGCAACGCTGCGACTGTGGGCGGCAACCTCCTGCAGAGAACCCGCTGCGCGTATTTCTATGACACCGCCAGCCGCTGCAACAAGCGCGCGGCCGGCTCGGGCTGCGACGCCCGCGACGGCGAGAACCGGTCCCATGCCGTGCTTGGCTGGAGCGACCGCTGTATCGCGACGCACCCCTCTGATTTCTGCGTGCCGCTGCTCGCGCTCGACGCCATCGTCGAGATCGAAGGCAAGAACGGTCATCGCGAGATCGCGCTCGACCAATTGCATCGCTTGCCCGGCAATACGCCCGAACGTGAATCCGCGCTCGAGCCCGGCGACCTCATCGTCGCAGTGCGTCTGCCGCCAGCAGCGCGCGGGTTTGCCGCGCATGCGCGCTATCTCAAGGTCCGCGAGCGGACGTCCTACGCGTTCGCCATCGTCTCGGCCGCCGCGGCGCTGCGGATCGAGAACGGCAAAATTGCGGAGGCACGGCTTGCGCTCGGCGGCGTCGCCGCAAAGCCGTGGCGTGCCCGGGCTGCGGAAGATGTCCTCAAAGGCGTCGCGCCCAGCGCAGATGCCTTCCAGGAAGCCGCCTGGCGCGCGCTCACCGACGCAAAGCCGTCCGGCGACAACGCCTACAAGATCGAGCTGGCGCGCCGCATCGTCGTGCGCGCGCTGACCCTTGCCGCAGCCGGGACGCCCGCGCGCATCCCCGCGCTGCCGGCCTCCCCCTTTGCTTCGACCTCTGGAGCCATTCATGCCTGAGCTCAATCTCACCAGCGCTCCTGCCCATCTCCGCCACGGCTCCAGCATCGGCCAGCCGCTGACCCGCCGCGATGGCGTGCTCAAGGTCAAGGGACAGGCGACCTATGCCGCCGACAATTATCCGCCCGGCATGCTGTTTGCGGTGATGGCCGTGTCCAGCATCGCGCACGGCCGCGTGATTTCGCTCGATGTCGCCGCTGCCAAGCGTCATCCCGGCGTGGTCGACGTCATGACGCCGGATCACAAGCCTGAGCTTGCGATCGATCCTGAAATCAAGACCAATCCGTTCGTGTTCCGGATGGAGGTGCTGCAGAGCAACGAGGTTCGCTACGCCAACCAGCCCATCGCCGTCGTGATCGCCGAGACGCTCGAGGCGGCGACCGAAGGTGCGGTGCTGCTGGCGCCTCGCTATGAGACGCTGCCCGCGCTCGTTGGCCTCGATGCCGGAAAAAGCTACGTGCCACCGGTCGTCGGTGTCGGCAACCCAGCCGAAAATCTCCGTGGCGATGTCGAGGCGGGTCTTGCCTCGGCCACCAAGCAGATCGATGCGGTCTATGAGACGCCACCGCAATATCACAATGCGATGGAGCCGCATGCCATCGTCGCGCATTGGGACGGCGACAGACTTCAGATCGACATGCCGACCCAGGGATTGATGCTGTCGCTTGGCCGGGTCGCCGAGCTGTTCGGCCTTGCGCCCGACAAGATCCACATCCGCAGTCCGTTCCTCGGCGGCGGGTTTGGCTCGAAGGGCCTGATGGCTGGTCCGCCGGTGCTCGGCATCATGGCGGCCAAGCTGGTCGGCAGACCGGTCAAGCTGGTGCTGCGCCGTGAGCAGATGTATGGCCCTGTCGGCCATCGTGCGCCGACGCGCCAGCGCTTGCGCATCGGCGCCGATGCGGAAGGCCGTCTGACTGCGCTCGATCATCACGCGCGGACCGTGTCGAGCACGTTCGATGATTTCTACGAGCCGGCTGCCGATGCCTCGCATACGCTCTATGCGAGCCCGGCGATCCGTACCTCGCATGACGCCGTGCGCGTCAACACCGGCACGCCGCTGTTCATGCGCGCGCCGGGCGAGGCGACCGGTTCGATTGCGTTGGAAAGCGCGATCGACGAGATGGCCTGGGCCTGCGGCATGGACCCGCTCGCCTTCCGCCTGAAGAACTATGCGGAGGTCGAGCCGATCACTGGAAAGCCGTTTTCCTCGAAAGCGCTGCGTGCCTGCTACGATCAGGGCGCGGTGCGCTTCGGCTGGGCGAAGCGCACGCTGCAGCCGCGACAGATGCGTGACGATGCCGGACTGCTGGTCGGCTGGGGAATGGGCACCGCGACGTTCCCCGCGCTGATGTTCCAGGCTGAAGCGCGTGCGGCGATCCGTCGTGACGGCACTGGCGCGATGGAGATCGGCGCGCATGACATGGGGCAGGGCGCCTGGACGGCGCTGGCCCAGATCGCGGCCGATGCCGTCGGCCTCGATATCGACCGCGTCACGTTCAAGGCCGGCACGTCCGACCTGCCCGATGCCGGCATTGCCGGCGGCTCGGCGCATACGGCGACGGCAGGGGCTGCGATCCACAGCGCCGGCGCGGGCGTCATCGCCAAGCTTGCCGACCTTGCCACCAATGACGAGCGTTCGCCGCTGTACGGTGCCGGCAATACCGGCGTGATTGCGCGCGATGGCCGCCTGATCCGGCGTGACGACGAGAGCCGCAGCGAGAGCTACACCGACATCCTCGCGCGCGCCGGTATCGCCGAGGTCGAGGCGCGCGGCACTGGCGCGCCGAATCCGGCGGCGATGGAGGAATATGCCATGCACGCCCATGGCGCGGTGTTCGCCGAGGTGAAGGTCGATCCCGAGCTGGGCCAGATCCGTGTCACCCGCATGGTCGGCGCCTTCGCGGCGGGGCGTATCGTCAATCCGCATCTGGTGAAGAGCCAGCTGTTCGGCGGCATGATCTGGGGCATGTCCTTCGCGCTGCACGAGGAGGCCATCACCGACCGCCGCACAGGCCGCATCATGAATGCCAATCTCGGCGAGTACCACATTCCCGTGAATGCCGACGTGCCGCCGCTCGATGTGATCACGGTCGAGGAGCACGATCCGCATGTGAATGCGCTCGGCATCAAGGGTGTCGGCGAGATCGGCATCACCGGCAGCGCCGGCGCCGTCGCCAATGCCGTCTGGCATGCGACCGGTGTGCGGGTGCGCCGTTTCCCGATCAGGATCGAGGAACTGCTGACGCAGCGCTGAGCGCGCGCGGCGGGAGCTTCTTTCCGCCGCCGCTTCAGCGGATTCCGGGGAGGCGGTCGATATCGGGTGAGGGCTGCGCCGGGAATAGCCGTGCGGTCGAGGAGATATCGAGCCTTCGCTTGCACTTGGCTTCGTCGGCATTCCCGGCGATGCCGTTGTCAGTGTAGCGCTTCCTGGCGAAGTCGTCGTCGAGCCGGTTGACAATCAGCATCGCGTGGTCGCGTTCGAGTGTGTCCGGATTCTTGCCCTGCTCTTTCGACGTGAACACAGCATTCTTGACGCTGCCGCTCATCTCATAGTCGCAGCCGGCTTTCCAGTCGCCCTGCTCCCATTTCCAGCCATTGGCTTCGAGCCCGCCGTCCTTGTCGATGGTGATCTTGATAATGGCATTGTAGGCGAGCCAGGTGCCTGCAAGGCCATCGCGCTTGTCGTCAAAACCTTCGAGCAGCGCGATCCGCTCGCGTTGCAGGCCGCTGAGATGATCGCGCGCATTGACCGTGTAGTGCATCTCCGAGGTCCGCTTCTCCCAGCCGGGGTGCAGGAATTCCGGGAATTGATCGGCCTGCGAGCGCACCCAGTGGCGTTGGTCCTCCGTCAAAGCGTGTCGCGTTGTCTCGTCGAGCCGAGGCAAAAGCGCCTTCCAGGCGCGGTTCAAGCGCTGATCGTTTTCGGCGAGCTCCGGATCGGCGCAGATCTCCTCGTCGGTCGCGGTCTCCGGATGCGTGCAATCGAAAGTCGGCTTGACGAATGTGGTGTCGGCCTTGTCAGTCGCGTCGGATTTGCCGCTGGCAAAATAAGTGCCCGTGATCTGTCCAAGGCTCTCGCAGCCCGAATCGTCGAAGCCGTCCCATTGCTCGTCCGTCGCAACGAGAACGAGGCGGAGCGTGTCGCCCTGGCGGCGCAGCTTGATTGAGAGCGGCTCGGTCGGCTTGTTCTGTGGCGCGCCCGCATCGGTTGATTGCGCCGGCCTGGCGCGGTCGACCGCGCCGGACAGCCAACCGTTGCCGCTCGGCTTGACGGTCGCTCCTAGCTTGCATTGCCAATGCTTGTCGCTGCCGTAATTGCTGCTCAACTCGGCTGTTACGCGGTAGGCCCCGTTTTCGCCCACTGTAATGCTGACAGCGCCAAACGTGTTGGTCCATTTGCCGTTCAGCCCAGCGCGCCCGAGGCCGGCCGCGATCCCGTTCAGGGCCGGGACGCGCTGGCGCAGTGTCGCGGCGAAATTCCTGCGGATTTCGGCCGCGTCCACCTCCTGCACGGTGGTGGCAGCTTCCTCGATCATCTCGTTGAACCAGACCTGATCGCGTTTGAGCAGGGGCCGGACATTGGCCGGCGCCTTCCCGACCGCCGCCGCAAACGATGCGTCGACCGCGGCGACGAGCTTGTCGTAGCCGTGAGCCTTGCAAAACTTGCTTGCGCCGCCCTCGATCTTGCTGCCGTCGGAGTTTTTCGTGCAGAACGTCATCGCCAGCGGTCCGCTGCTGCTGGCACGCATGAAATCGTCCATCGCGTCGGCGGGGGCGGGGCTGAGCAACGCGGCTGCAAGCAGCGCGAGGCGGACAGGCCTGGACATGGTCGGCTCTTGGGCAGCTCTTGGGCAGCTCTTGGTCGAAGCAGGTTCGGATCTCTCCTTGGTCGCCGCTTGCGTCCGTCCGGTTCAGGACCGCATGACGTCGCGTCCGCCCCGGTGGCCGGATCAGTTCATCATCCGGCGGAGTGCCTTGATCTGCTCTCGCTGCTCTTCGATGTATTTCTCGATGGCCGCGCGCAGCTCGCGTGAATGGAGCTTTCTTGTATCGCGCTGAACGTCGTCGAGCGCTGCTTCTGCATTGGCGAGGGTGGTCTTCATCGTGCGCTCCGTTACGAAGCGGCCCCGGAGTGCCTAGGAGTCCGGGGCCATAACCTCAACACCTTTGCGCGAGGCTGCTCGGCTACATCTCGTAATATATAGGAGGCCGGCCCGCAGAAATTGAGCTGGCTCAAGTACCGTAAGATGCCGGTGCTCCGTATGATTGCGGATGTCGCGATCGCCCTTCAGAACGTCGGCGGCGTGCAGGCCGAAATCACCTCGCACGGCTTGCCGCCGACGCAGCGGAAGCGATGCGGACGGCGGCTTTCGAAATAGTAGGCATCGCCGGGATTGAGGATGCGCCGCTCGTCCTCGACGGTGACTTCGAGCTTGCCTGAGATCACGATGCCGCCTTCCTCGCCGTCATGGACGAGGTGCACGCGTCCGGTGTCGCTGCCGGGCTCGTAGCACTCCTTCAGGATTTGCAGGCTGCGGCCGAACAGATTGTCGCCGACCTGCCGGTACGAGATCGGCTTCTTGCCGACCTCGGTGAGCTCGTCGGCGCGGTAGAAGATCTTGCGCCTGGACTCCGGCTCCAGCGCGAAGAACTCGGCGAGCCCCATCGGGATGCCGTCGAGGATGCGCTTGAGCGCCCCGACCGACGGGTTCATCTGGTTGGATTCGATCAGCGAGATGGTCGAATTGGTGACGCCCGCGCGCTTTGCCAGCGCGCGCTGCGACAGCTTGTGGCGCGCCCGGATGAATCGCAGCCGTCCACCGATGTCGACGCTCATGCCTCTGGCCCTGTTTCAGGTGTTGCGGATCGCGCAAATATGGACCGGCTGCCCCAGGGAAATCAATGGCTTGCAGATCACCAGAAAAGGACTTGTTGCGCTATCGAAGCCGTGGCTCTGCTATGCCGTCAGCAAAGGAGCGTGGCCCGTGACCCTTCATCAGATTCCGAACACTATCAAGACCCACTCGTTCTGGATGCCGTTCACGGCCAACCGTCAGTTCAAGAAGGCGCCGCGGCTGTTCTCCTCGGCCGAGGGCATGCACTACACCACCGTCGACGGCCGCAAGGTGATCGACGGCTCCGCCGGCCTTTGGTGCGTCAATGCCGGCCACGGCCGCAAGCAGATCGCTGCTGCGGTCGAGCGGCAGCTGATGACGCTGGACTTCGCGCCGACGTTTCAGATGGGCCATCCGCTGGCGTTCGACTTCGCCGAGCGCCTTGCCGAGATCGCGCCTGAGGGCCTCGACCGCATCTTCTTCACCAACTCCGGCTCTGAATCGGTCGACACCGCGCTGAAGATCGCGCTCGCCTATCATCGTGCCACCGGCCAGTCGAGCCGCACCCGCTTGATCGGCCGCGAGCGCGGCTATCATGGCGTCGGCTTCGGTGGCATGTCGGTCGGCGGCATGGTCGCCAACCGCCGTGCCTTCGCCACGCATCTGCCGGGCGTCGACCATATCCGCCACACCCATGATCTCTCCCGCAACGCCTTCGCCAAGGATCAGCCCGAGCACGGCGCCGAGCTCGCCGATGATCTCGAGCGCCTCGTCGGCCTGCATGGCGCCGAGACCATCGCCGCCGTCATCGTCGAGCCGGTGCCGGGCTCGACTGCGGTGCTGCCGCCGCCGAAGGGCTATCTGCAGCGCCTGCGTCAGATCTGCGACAAGCATGGCATCCTCCTGATCTTCGACGAGGTCATCACCGGCTTCGGCCGCCTGGGCACGCCGTTCGCCGCCAATTTCTTCGGCGTCACGCCGGACCTGATGACGACGGCCAAGGGCATCACCAACGGCACCATTCCCTGCGGCGCGGTGTTCGCCAGCCGCAAGGTGCATGACGGGCTGATGGTCGGCCCCGAGAACCAGATGGAGCTGTTCCACGGTTACACTTATTCGGCGCACCCGACCGCCTGCGCGGCCGGTATCGCCACGCTCGACATCTACAAGGACGAAGGCCTGCTGACGCGCGGAGCGTCGATGGCCGAATACTGGCGCGATGCGCTGCATCAGCTCAATGGTCTGCCGAACGTCGTCGATATCAGAAATTGCGGCCTGATGGGCGCGGTCGAGCTGGCACCGCGTGACGGCGTCGTCGGCGCACGCGGCTACGACGTCATGGTCGACTGCTTCAACACCGGCCTTTACCTGCGCATGAGCGGCGACAGCTTCGCGATGTCGCCTCCGCTCATCGTCGAGAAGAGCCACATCGACCAGATCGTCTCGATCCTCGGCGATGCCATCAAGAAGGTGGCCTGATAATTGCTCTTACAGCGGCGAGCGTGATGCCGCGGGAGTTTGACCAAGCGTGAAAGTTCTGATCCTCGGCAGCGGTGTCATCGGTGTCACCTCTGCCTACTACCTCGCCCGTGCCGGCCACGAGGTGACGGTCGTCGACCGTCAGCCTGAGCCCGCGCTTGAGACCTCGTTTGCCAATGCCGGCGAAGTGTCGCCCGGCTATTCCTCGCCATGGGCCGGTCCCGGCGTGCCGGTGAAGGCGGTCAAGTGGCTTCTGATGAAGCACGGCCCGCTGGTGATCCGGCCGAAGCTCGATCCGGTCATGTGGGTCTGGCTGCTCAAGATGCTGCGCAACTGCACCAGCGCGCGCTACGCGGTCAACAAGAGCCGGATGATCCCGATCGCGGAATACAGCCGCGATTGCCTGCGCGACCTGCGGCGCGACATCGGCATTCAATATGACGAGCGTTCAAAGGGAACGCTGCAGCTGTTCCGTTACCAGGCCCAGCTCGATGGCACCGGCGAGGACGTCGCCGTGCTCAAGCAATACGGCGTGCCTTACGAGACGCTGAGCCGCGAAGGCTGCATCGCGGTCGAGCCGGCGCTTGCGGGTGTGAAGGAGAAATTCGTCGGCGGCCTTCGTCTGCCGCAGGACGAGACCGGCGACTGCCACATGTTCACGCAGGCCCTGGCCAAGCAGGCCGAGGCGCTCGGCGTGCGCTTCCTGTTCAACACCGGCATCGACCGCATCGTCACCGATGGCGCGCGCGTCAGCGGTGTCGCGACCAGCGCCGGTATGCTGCAAGCCGACGCTTACGTGCTCGCGCTCGGCAGCTATTCGTCGCGCATGGCAGCGCCGCTCGGGATTTCGCTGCCGGTCTATCCGGTGAAGGGCTACTCGATCACGGTGCCGATCAAGGACGCTTCCGGCGCGCCGGAATCGACCGTGATGGACGAGAGCTACAAGGTCGCGATCACCCGCCTCGGCAATCGCATCCGCGTCGGCGGCACCGCAGAGATCTCGGGTTTCTCGACCAAGCTCTACGGCGCCCGTCGCGCCACGCTCGATCACTCCCTGTCCGATCTGTTCCCGCGTGGCGGCGATCTCTCCAGGGCGACGTTCTGGAGCGGCCTGCGCCCGATGACGCCGGACGGCCCGCCGGTCATCGGCCCGACCAAGTATGCCAACCTCCACCTCAACACCGGCCATGGCACGCTTGGCTGGACCATGTCCTGCGGCTCCGGCCGCGCGCTCGCGGACATGCTGTCGGGCAAGAAGCCGGACGTGGATGTGAGCGCGCTGACGGTGGATCGGTATCAGCATAGGTTCGGGTGATTGCTCCGTCATTCCGGGGCGATGCGAAGCATCGAGCCCGGAATCTCAAGATTCCGGGTTCGCCTCTTCGAGGCGCCCCGGAATGACGGCAAATTACCCCGTCACGCAATTCACCCACAGCACCATGCTCTTCGCATCCTGTGCCGGATTGGAAAACCGGTGCGGCCTGCGGCTCGCAAAGCGAAAGCTGTCGCCCGTCTTCAGCGACCACGTCTGGCTGTCCACCGTGAGCATCATCTCGCCCTCCAGCACGAGGCCCGCTTCCTCGCCGTCATGGGTGTAGAGCTCGTCGCCTGTCGAGCCGCCGGGCTCAAGATGCACCAGGAATAGATTGAGCTTGTTGTCGGCAGTCGCAGGGCTCAGCAATTGCTTGGATACGCCGGTGCGCCAGAGCTTCAGCTCGGGCCGCTGCAGCCCGCGCGTGACGACCTGATCGGATGTGCCGTCCGCGCTGGGGCTGGCGCCGAACAAGGCGGCGATGCCGACGCCGAGCACGTCGGCGAGCGTCGCCAGCACGCGCAGCGAGGGCGACGACAGGCCGCGCTCGATCTGGCTCAGGAAGCCGATCGACAGCTCGGTGCGCGCCGCGACCATTTCGAGCGAAAATTGCCTGGCGCGGCGGAGATCGCGGATGCGACGGCCGACCGCGACGTCCATTGCGGGCTCCGTCGGCTTCGCGGTAGCCTTCCTGCCCCTCTTCGCCGGCTTTGCCGCGGCCGGTTTGCGCATTCTTTTGCCACCGCTCACGTCAAACCGCTTTTTTCATGTGCATGAAAACCGCTTGCATCGTCTGCGAAAGTGTGACCAAATTTTCATATTGGTGAAAATAGGCCGAAACGGCTTGGCCCGCAACGTCTGATCCACGACATTCGCGAGCGCCGCCATCGGTCGGGACCCAAGGGGGATGCGATGAAGCGTTTTGGTCTGGCCGCGGTCGCGGCGCTCGCGATGGCAGCGATGACGCCGGTCTCGGCGCAGCAGGTGCTGAAGGTCGGTTCGACGCCGACGGGCATTCCCTTCACCTTCCTCGACACCAAGACCAATTCCATTCAGGGCATCATGGTCGATCTCGTCACCGAAGTGGGCAAGGACGCCGGCTTCAACGTGCAGATCGAGCCGATGCAGTTCTCGGCGCTGATCCCGTCGCTGACCTCGAGCAAGATCGACATCATCGCGGCCGCGATGTTCATCACGGCGCCGCGCAAGGAGGTCGTCGATTTCTCCGACCCGATCTACACCTATGGCGAAGGCCTGGTCGTGCCGAAGAGCGACACCAAATCCTATGCCACGCAGGATGATCTGAAGGGCGAGACTGTCGGCGCCCAGGTCGGCACCGCCTTCGTCGATGCGTTGAAGAAGTCCGGCCTGTTCGCCGAGGTGAAGGCCTACGACACCATCCCCGACATCCTGCGCGATGTGAACACCGGCCGCCTCAAGGCCGGCTACGCCGACTATCCGATCCTGGCCTACAACCTGAAGCAGGGTGGGTTCCCCGAGGTGCGTCTCGTCGACGGCTACAAGCCCGTCACGGTCGGCTCGGTCGGCATCGGCGTCCGCAAGGGCGACACCGAGTTGCTCGGCAAGATCAACGCGTCGCTGGCGAAGCTCAAGGCCAACGGCACCATCGACAAGATCCTCGAAAAATGGGGCCAGAAGGCGCAGGGCTGATAGAGCGCTCATAGGGCTGCACGATGAAAGGCTTCTGGCACGACGCCGCCGAGTTCTTCCCGATCCTGATGAACGGCGTCGCGCTGACGGTTATCGTCACGATCGGGTCGCTGCTGCTCTCGACGGTGCTCGGCCTGATCTGGGCGATGATGCGGGTCTCCGGCATAAGAGCGCTGTCGATGCTCAGCGCCAGCCTGATCAACGTGATCCGCGGCATCCCGATCATCGTGTTGCTGTTCTACCTCTACTTCGTGATGCCCGATCTCGGCGTCACGCTGTCGGCCTTGCAGGCCGCCATCCTCGGCCTCGGCATTGCGTACTCGGCCTACCAGGCCGAAAACTTCCGCGCCGGAATCGAGGCGATCGATAAGGGCCAGATCGAGGCCGCGCAGTCGATCGGCATGGGCTGGTGGCTGACCATGCGCCGCGTGGTGCTGCCGCAGGCCGTGCGCATCGTGCTGCCGCCCTACGGCAACGTCATGATCATGATGCTCAAGGATTCCTCGCAGGCCTCGACCATCACGGTCGCCGAGCTTGCCCTGCAAGGCAAGCTGATCGCGTCCTCGACCTTCAAGAACACCAGCGTGTTCACGCTGGTCGCATTGATGTATCTCACCATGAGCATCCCGCTGATCCTGCTGGTCCGTCACTTCGAGAAGCGGGCGGGCAAGAAATGATCGAGCTGAACGACGTCCACAAGAGTTTTGGCAAGGTCGAGGTGCTCAAGGGCATCACGGCGAAGGTCGAGAAGGGCGAGGTGGTTTGCATCGTCGGCCCGTCAGGTTCGGGCAAGTCCACCATCCTGCGCTGTATCAACGGGCTGGAAAGCTACGATCGCGGCGAGATCAACGTCGAAGGCCTGAAAGTCGACCGCGACGCGCCGTCGATCGTCAACATCCGCACCCAGGTCTCGATGGTGTTCCAGCGCTTCAACCTGTTCCCGCATCGGACGGTGCTGGAGAACGTGGTCGAGGGGCCGCTGTTCGTGAAGAAGGAGCCGCGCGCCCAGGTGCTGGAGCGGGGTCGCGCACTGCTTGCTCAGGTCGGCCTCGCCGAAAAGGCCGACGCGCACCCGCCGCAGCTCTCCGGCGGCCAGCAGCAGCGTGTCGCGATTGCGCGCGCGCTCGCCATGCAGCCGAAGGCGATCCTGTTCGACGAGCCGACCTCGGCGCTCGATCCTGAATTGGTCGGCGATGTGCTCGGTGTCATGCGCAAGCTCGCTGATGACGGCATGACCATGGTCGTGGTCACCCACGAAATGGGCTTTGCCCGCGACGTTGCCGATCGTGTGCTGTTCATCGACGGCGGCATCATCGTCGAGCAGGGGCCGGCTAAAACGCTGCTGAACCAGCCCCAGCATCCGCGCACGCAGGACTTTTTGCGCCGCGTGCTGCATCCGCTCTGACCGGACTTTTACAATGACACGCCTGCCTCTGCCGCCATCGCTCTATGCCGACACGGCCGTCGCGCCGGTTGCGGCGCCGGCGCTCGATACCGACAGGAGCGTTTCCGTTGCGATCGTCGGCGGCGGCTACACCGGTCTGTCGACGGCGCTGCATCTGGCCGAGCAGGGCGTCGAGGCGCTGGTGCTGGAGGCACAGGAGCCGGGCTGGGGCGCGTCCGGCAACAATGGCGGCCACACCAATCCCGGCCTGAAGCACGACCCCGATCAGATCGAGGCCGATTTCGGCACCGGGCTCGGCCGCCGCATGATCGCGTTCTCCTACGGCTCGCCGAACTTCACCCACGATCTGATCCGCCGCTACCAAATCCCTTGCGAGGCGCGGCAGAACGGCACGCTGCGCGCGGCCTACAACGAGGCCAGCGCCGCTGCGATCGAACAGACCGCGCAGCAATGCATCCGCCGCGGTATGCCGGTGTCATATCTGAACCGCGAGCAGTTGCGCGAGATGACCGGTACGGATCGCTACATCGGCGCGATGCTCGATACGCGAGGCGGCGACCTGCATCCGCTCAGCTACGCCCGTGGTCTTGCGCGCGCTGCAATTTCAGCGGGCGCGAAGGTTCACGGCGAGACGCCGGCGCTATCGCTCCGTCGCGACGGCGCGCGCTGGCGCATCGAGACTCCGCGCGCAGTCGTGCATGCGGAGAAGGTGCTGCTCGCAACCAACGGCTTCACCGACGATCTCTGGCCCGCGCTCCGCCGCACCATCGTGCCGGTGTTTTCCTCGATCGCGGCTACTGCGCCGCTGCCCGACGAGGTCGCCCGCGCGATCATGCCGACACGGCCCGTGCTCTACGAGAGCGGCCACATCACCGTCTATTACCGCATCGACCAGCAGAACCGCCTGCTGATGGGTGGTCGCGGCCCGATGCGCTGGATCAAGTCGCCAACTGATGTCGCCTATCTCATGCGCTACGCCGAGCGGCTATGGCCGCAGCTCAAGGGGGTGGCCTGGAGCCATGGCTGGAACAGCCGGCTCGCCATCACCGGGGATCATTATCCGCATGTGCATGAGCCGGCGGAAGGCATCTTGATCTCGCTGGGTTGCAACGGTCGCGGCGTCGCGCTCTCGACCGCCATGGGCGCGCAGCTTGCGCGCCGCTTGATCGGCGGCGCCAAGGCCGAGATCGACATGCCAATATCAGGCATCAAGCCGATCCCGATGCACGCGTTCTGGCCGGTCGGCGTGACCACGGCTGTGATTGCCGGTCGGGTGCGAGACCGGCTGGGCATTTGAAAAAAGGCGCCGCCTCGTTACGGGCGGCGCCTCGCAAGAATTGCAGATCGTGTCAGCAGCGGCCCTGTTTCCAGAGGCCGGGCGGGCAACCGTGCCCGCGCCAGCCGACCTTGCGCCCGTGTGACCATCCCGGCGGTGTGCCGTAGTGTCCATGGGCCATGGCGAACGAGCCGTGTCCATGACCGTGGCCACCTTTGGCATAGGCAGCTTGGGTCAAGCCTGCCGCCAGAATCAGCGACAGGGCAATTGCGAGCTTCTTCACAACGATAGTCCCTCCTCTTGAACGAACGCATTTGTCCATTCAAGGAACGGACACCGCCAAGCTAAGTTCCTGGCAAATGTGGAGGAGTCGTGACGCTCAGGATTCGGCGACCGCATCGGCCCAGGGCTGGAAGATCTCGACCGCGCCGGAATTGAGGTCGCCATCGCGCATCACCACGCTCGGGAAGGCGAACTTCATCGGCAGGGTCTGCACCGGCGCCTCCCTGTAATCGAAGCGCGCGGCGAGCGCTTTGCGCACATCGGCCGGCAGCCTGATGTCGCCGAGCACGATCGCGCCTTCACTGCAATCGATGCGGGGCTGGTGGATGGCGGCATCGAGGTCCATGCCAAAATCCACCACAAAGGACACGAGCTGCAGGACGGAAGGCAGGATGCGGCGGCCGCCGGAGGCACCGACCGCGAGGTGTTTGCCATCCGCGGTCTCGGCGATGACAGGCGTGTAATTGGTGAGGCAGCGCTTGCCGGGAGCGAGCGAATTGGTGGTGCCGGGCGTCGGATCGAACCACATGATGCCGTTGTTCATGGGAATGCCGCTCTGCGGCGTCACATATTTCGAGCCGAACGAGGACAGCAGTGTCTGCGTCACCGCGGCGATGTTGCCGTCGCGGTCGACCACGGAGAAATGCGTGGTGCAGGCCGGCGCGAGATACTCCGCGCCGAGCGCGCGCCTGCCGTCGACATCGCCCATGTCCTTGAGGCGCTCGCGATAGGCCGCCTGCAGAGCCACTGCATACTCGCTGTAGGCAGCGGCGTCGGGCGTGCCCGCCGGCTTCAGATTCTCCTGCAACAGGCGCAGCGCATGCGCCATGGTCGGGCCGGCCGTGAGTTCCGGCGTCGCCAGCACCTTGCCGCCGCGATAGGGGATCGCCAGCGGCTCGCGCAGCTGGGCGCGGAATGCAGCGAGATCCTCTGTTGACAGCGAGCCGCCATCGGCCTTGATGTCGGACGCGATGCTCTTGGCGAGGTCGCCCTGATAGAAGTCTCGTGGCCCGGCCTCGGCGAGGTGCAACAGCGTCGCTTTCAAATTGTCCTGTGGCAGCCGGGTCTCAGCCTCGATGCTCCATGGCGGGCTCGGAGGCAGGCCATCTTTCAGAAAGGCGGCCGCGCTTGCCGGATAGCGCCGCAGATCTGCCGCCGCACTCGCGATCGTCAGTGTCGTCCACCAGTCGACCAGCAGGCCTTCACCGGCCAGTGCGGCTGCCGGAACAACCAGGTCCTTCCACGGCATCCTGGCGTAGCGTCGGTGCGCCTCCTCCATGCCGGCGACGACACCCGGCACGGCGATCGCGGCGGGACCGTGAACGTTGCGATCGTCCTTCACCCGCGGCCACGGAAACAGGTCGGTCGCGAGGCGGTCCCCAACGATGGGATAATCCGAGGCGCGCAGGCTTTGCGGCGCGCACATGCCGTAGTCGATCACTTCATAGCGATTTTCCTTGGCGCGGTAGAGCACCATCGCGCCGCCGCCGCCGATGCCGCTATTCCAGGGCTCCAGTACGTTCAATGCGAAGGTCGTCGCCACGATCGCGTCGACGCAGTCGCCGCCCGCCGCCAGCACCTGCGCTCCCACCTCAGCCGCCCGCCGCGACTGCGAAGCCACAATGCCGACCTTGGATCTCACGGCGGGTTTGCGGAAGGTTTGGTTGAGGCTGAACTGATGAGGCATGATGTCGTCTTCCGATTGGCGAAGCTCGCCGAGAATGGCACATCACCATCGACGAAAACATCAGCTGCGAGGCGCGACATGGCAGATGTGAAACCGGCGCGGGATGGCGCCGGGGCCGCCCGCGTCAAAACGCTGATGGCCGGGACAAGCCCGGCCATGACAACGTCGAGGCATGAGTTGGGGAAAGTGGCTAACCCGTGCTCAGAGCCCGCGGTTGACCCGGCTGGCCTGATATTTGGCGCGCCATTTCGGGCCAGGCCCACGCATGTAATGCAGCTCGGGGCGGTAGGGATTGCCGGCGACCCGGATCAGGGTCTGCCATTTGGTGGCGACGAAGGTGAGGGGCTGGCGGAGCAGGGTCAGGGAAGCGAACAGCATGGCATCACCTCAATGCGGCTTGCCGAGCATGGCGGTGAAGGGGAGATCGAAAATCTCTTCGCCGTCGTCGTCGCTGATATGGATCACCCAATCGCGCCAGTCCTCGGCGCCTGGCGTCTCGATCATGGATCGCATGATCTGGGCAGCACGATCGCGCGCTTCGGTCAGATTGGCGACGGCAGCGCCGTAGCGGTCGATCAGCGTGCCCTCGGTGTTGGAGCAGTGAAAGTAGACCTGGACCATAAGCGCCTCCTGTAGAGAGCGATTGGGACGGCAAAGCGATACCACCCCAAGCATTCCCAAAATATTCGGGTTGAACCCGGTAAGGGAATTTACGGAGGTTGGTCGCCACGAAGATCGTTACAGGTTTAATCACAGGCGGGTGATGGCTGGACGGCCCCTGCACGACATGGAACAACCCTCAGCCGAAAATCGGGGGAGGCCGCTGTGAATCATCTCACTTTGCAGAATGGACGCCGAGGCTTGTGCGCAGCTGCCGCCGTCACCGCGGTCTTGCTCGGCCTTGCCTTGCCAGCGGCGTCCGATCAGCTGCGGAAAAGCGGCTATGCGGTCGGACCAGAGACCTGCGGCAGCGGCGATCTCGCCTTCCCAAGAGTCCAGATCGACATGAAGGCTGGCTTCTGCGCTGGCCTCGTCGGCAGCGAGGAAGACCATCTGAAATTTCCGCGGTCGATCATCCAGGTGCCCGGCCGTGAGCTGTTCGTGGTGGCCGACATGGGCGGCTGGGGCCACACCGACGGCCGGCTGCTGCTGCTCGATCCTCACGCCGCCAGCGGCCATCGCTTCAAGGAGCTGCTGACCGAGGTCGAATATCCGTTCGGCCTCGTGATCGGGCCGGACAAGAAGCTCTACGCCTCGACCGCCGAGACGATCTTCCGCTTCGATCCGCTCGCCGATAATCCGCGCAGCACGGTCGAGACCATCATCCGCCACATGCCGGGCCGCCGCATCACGCTGCCTGACGGGACGAAGCTCGAGGAGGCCGCGCATCCGCTCAAGCAGTTCGTCTTCGACAAGAACGGGCGGCTGTTCGTCAATGTCGGTGCCCACAGCGATGATTGCATTGCGCCGGCGCCGATCACGAAGCCTTGCGCACCGGCTGAAGGCGCTTCCGCCATGGCGGCACTCTGGCTGTTCACGCCACCGTCAGGCGGCGTCTTCCCGGCCTTGAAGCCTGGCGATCCCGATCCTGCTCACACGATCTACGCGCGCGGCTTGCGCAACTCGCTGGCGCTGGCGCTGCACCCGAACTTCCCCGATGCCGGCTACGCCTTCCTGCAAGGAGAGAATGGTCGGGACCTGCCCGATATCTTCAAGCCGAACGAGGAGATCAACGCGATCGAGCAGGGCAGGCATTATGGCTGGCCCTATTGTTACGATTTGTCGACGCCGAGTCCCGAGTTCAAGCTCGTGCTGCAATCCGGCGTCTACAAATCGCTCTGTACGGCGAGCGCGCTCTACAAGCAGCCCTTCTCGCTGCTGCCGCCACACGGTGCGCCGCTCGCGATGCTGTACTATCACGGCGCCAGGTTCCCCGAGTTGGAAGGGAAGTTGCTGATCGGGCTGCACGGCTACCGCCCGACCGGCAGCCGCGTGCTGATCTACGACGTCGACGATCGCGGCTTTCCAAAGCCTGCTCCGCCGCCGGTGCGCTACCACGTCAGCTGCGCGGCCGATCCGACCCACAATTTTCAGACCGACGCCGGCGATGTCGCCGCTGCGCCGTTCGACGAACTGATCGCCGGCTGGCACCGCGTCAATGGTGCGCGGCCGCAAGGCGCGCCAGTTGGCATGACGGTCGCGGAGGACGGTGCGATCTGGCTGGTCGAGGACAAGAACCAGACCATCATCCGCATCGATCGCGCCGCCGGCGATCCGCCGCCGCCACTACCCTGCGACGTCAGAAGCCAGGCGTTGATCGACCAGCTCGCTACCTTCGTCGCCAAGGATCCGCAGAACAAGCTACGGCTCACCACGCTGCGCAAGAACCTCGTTGAAAAGCACTGCGTCGGCTGCCACTCCGATTTCGGCCTCAAGGCAGGGCAGTCGGACGGGGACAAGGATGCGACCGTGCTGAGGTTCATGCTGTCGCAGGACGGCTGGATCTATCCGGGCGATCCCGCCTCCGGCAGATTGCGCACGCGCCTGCGCGGCATCGGCGCGGAGAAGCTGATGCCGCCCGGCGGCGAGAGTCTGCCGAAGACCGAGCCGGGTTACGCGGCCCTGCTGACGACAGCGGATCTGCTCGTTGCCAAGATGGTTCCGGGAACGCCGATGCGCATCAAGCTCGGCCTGCCGCAGCGCAAGTTCTTCAGCAAGGCGAACAAGGAATGCGGCGAAATACCGGCTGCCAAGGTCGTCGTCGTGACACAAAGGAACGCTGTAGACAAACCCGGCTTCAGCCGATTCTTCCGGCCGGCCGATCCCTATCTGAATGGTGAGTGCAGCGACGACGATGGCTATTACATCCGGCAGGACTTTCTGGTGCCTGTGCAGTAGCATTCTGCTTGTCGTTGCAACGCCGCTCTTCGCGGCCGAGACCAAGCTGTTCGAAAGCGTGCAGGTCACGCCTTCAGGTGAATATACGCACGGTATCGAGGGTCCCGCCGCCGATCTCGATGGCGATCTCTTCGTCGTCAATTTCGGCAAGCCCGGCACCATTGGCCGATTGCCCGCGGGCGCTGCGGCGTCCGAAGCTTTCACGGAGCTTCCCGAGGGAAGCGTCGGCAACGCGATCCGCTTCGATCGCAATGGCACGATGTTCATCGCCGACTACAAGAAGCACAACATCTTTGCGATCCCGAAGGGCGGCACCGAGCCGGCCGTCTGGTTTCACTCCGACGAGATGAACCAGCCCAACGACATCACCATCGCACACGACGGCACGATCTATGCGAGCGATCCGAACTGGAAGGGCCGCGAAGGTCACATCTGGCGCATTGCCAAAGCCGCCGATGGCGTGGTGCAGGGACAGATCATGTCGGCGCCGCGTTCGATGGGCACCACCAACGGCATCGATCTCAGCCCCGACGGCAAGACGCTCTATGTCGGTGAGTCCAGCAACGGCCAGGTCTGGTCCTACAGTATCCGGGGCAGCGAGCTCGCCGACGCGAAGCTGGTCAAGACATTCCAGCCCGACACCATCGACGGTCTGCGCACCGACGTCGCCGGCCGCCTTTACGTCGCGCGCATTCTCAAGGGCACGATCGCGCTGATGAAGCCGAGTGGTGTGGTCGAGCGCGAGATCACGCTGAAAGCGAAGGAGCCGACCAATCTCGCCTTCGGCGGCAGCGACGGCAAGACGGTCTTCGTCACCCAGCGCCAGGGCGGCTTCATCGAATCCTTCCGCACCGATCAGCAGGGCAGGGAATATTGTCTTCAGCGCGGGCGCTGCTGACCTTCGCGGGCGATCTGCTGCTGGCGCAGAGCGGTGCGGCACAGGCCGGCATTCTTCTCGCTTGCATCTGGCCGCCGCAGCGATCAAAAAACCCTGTGGCACTATCAAAGCGTTTTCGAGCGAAGTGGATACCGGTTCGCGTCAGGAAAGCGCGTCGATTCAAAAAGCCGCTGAAGAGCACGGAGTGTTGAGTGAAAGCCGTCCATACCGAACTGCACCGCAGCCACGATCCGCAATTCTTCCTGGTTCGCGGCGTCGTCAAGCGCACCACCGAGCAGCCCGAGCGCGCCGATCGCCTGCTCAAGGGCTTGAAGGACGGCAAGCATCAGCTGGTCGAGCCGACCGAATTCGGCCAGGGCCCGCGGGCGCGCATCCACAGCCCGGAATATCTGTCGTTCCTGAGCGAAGCCTGGGACGCCTGGACGGCGCTCGGCGATTCCGGTCCGGAGATGATCGGCAACGTCCATCCCGTGCGCCACGCCGCCACCTATCCGACCCACATCGTCGGCAAGCTCGGCTGGCACACCGCCGACACCGCAGCTCCAATTGGGCCGGGCACATGGGCCGCGGCCTGCGCGGCGACGGATGTCGCTGTCACCGCGGCGCAGATGGTGATGGACGGCGAAGACGCCGTTTACGCGCTCTGCCGTCCGCCCGGCCATCACGCCTATCGCGATATGGCCGGCGGCTTCTGCTTCCTCAACAACAGCGCGATCGCGGCCGCGCATCTGCGGCTGAAGCACGAGCGCGTCGTGATCCTCGACGTCGACGTCCACCATGGTAACGGCACGCAGGGCATCTTCTACGCGCGGCCGGATGTCTACACGGTCTCGATCCACGCCGATCCGGTCGCCTACTATCCCTATGTGTGGGGCTATGCGCATGAGCGCGGCGAGGGCGCCGGCCTCGGCGCCAATCTCAACATTCCCCTGCCGATCGGCACAGGCGACGATGGCTACCTCAAGGCGATGGAGAGCGCGCGCAAGGCGATCGAATCCTTTGCGCCGGGCGCGCTCGTGATCGCGCTCGGCCTCGATGCCTCCGAGCACGATCCGCTGAAGGGGCTTGCCGTGACCACGCCCGGCTTCCGCCGCATCGGCCAGGCCATCGCGAAGCTGGGCCTGCCGACCGTGTTCGTGCAGGAGGGCGGCTATCTCTCGGATATCCTTGGCGCCAACCTGACCTCGGTGCTTGCGGGATTCGAAGAGGTGCGGTGATTTTCGCTGGATGGATCGTCGTTCTCCGTCATTGCGAGCGAAGCGAAGCAATCCAGACTGCCTCTAGGGAAAGGTCCCGGATTGCTTCGCTTCGCTCGCAATGACGATGCGGATGCAGTGTTGATCAGTAGTCAAAACATCCCGCTCGCCTTCAGCGCCTTGCAAACATGCTGCATCTCGGCCTCGTCAGCGACCATGTCGAGCATGACAGTGGTCAGCCCCTTCGCCGCAAACTCCTTCAGCTGGGCGCCGATCTCGGCATAGCTGCCGACGAGATAGGGACAGTCGGCCTGGAAGGTGAGGAAGGGCAGCAGCCAATAGCCATTGTCGGCGAGCTCCCCGCTTTGCCCCTCGTACAATCCCCGCTTCCAGACCGAATCTGAATTTTCGACCGTGAGCGCGAGCAGCTCGCGATCGTCAGGATTGTCGCGGAAACGGGCCTTGGCCGCCTGCCGCGCCTCGTCGCGACTCTCGCGCGCGAAGATGCCAAAGTTCATGCCTGATGCGCCGAGGCTGCGATCGAGGTCGGGCGGCAACATCTGCATCTTGATGCAGCCAGTCTCCTCGGCGACGCGCCTGGCTGCGTCGGATTGCCCCGCGATCAGAAATTCCGGCATCAGCTCGGCGGGCAGGCGCGGCCGCAGTTGCAGATTGCTGGCGCAATAGAATCGGCCGTCGACATTCACCGGGCGGGGGCTCGAGAGCAGCCTGCGCATCAAGGTGACGAACTCGCCGAGCCGGACATAGCGGTCGGCGTGGGACTGCTCGTCGCCCAGCCCCTGCAGATCGCTGATCGCGGTCCCCGTGATCATGTTGAGATAGACCTTGCGGCCGTAGAGCTGCGCAAAGGACGAGACGAACTTCGCCGCCGTGAACGGATGCATGTAAACCGGATTGACCGCGATGAGCGGCGAGGATCGCGTCGTCGCGGCGAGGATGTGCTGGGCCATCGCCCAGGGCTCGACGAACACGTCGTTGCCCTCGAACAGCAGAATACCTTCGAAGCCGTTGCGGTCGGCGAAATCAGCCACCCGCATCAGCTCGCCGACGTATTTTTCGGGATCGCGGTTGCGCGAGATCGCCGGAAAGACGCGCAGCCGCGCCGGCATCATTCCGCCGCGTCCTGGAGCGGCCAGGCGTTGCGGGTTATGCGCAGGCCGCCGGCCGCGCGCGAGCCGTCGGCGATCGCAAGGCGATGCGAGGGCGATGGCGAGCACAGCGAGAAGCACCAGCCCGCAGGGTCGTCGGCAATATCGGGCTTGAAGCTGATCTTGATCGCCTCCCGCGACACCTGCATCGCGAACGCATCCAGCGGCAGATTGAGCCCAAAACCTCTGGCCTTCAGATAGGCTTCCTTCAGCGTCCAATAGTCGAAGAAGCGCTCGATCGCGGCGGGCTCCGGCAGCGTGCGCAGCGTCTCCACCTCTTCCGGCGCAAAGAAGCGAAGCGCGGTCGACAGCGGTGCGACGCGCCGCGACACGGTCTCGACATCGACGCCGACGGTCTCATGCTTCGAGACGACGCAGGCGACGCAGCCATCGGCATGGGACAGGCTGAAATGCAGCGGCGTCGCGGTCGTGGGCGCCGCGACAAAGGGTCGCCCGTAGCGGCCGGTCGAAAACGACCAGTCGGTCGGTTCGACCTCAGGGGCCGCATGCGACAACGCGAGGCGCAGCATCGCATGCGCGAAGACATATTGCCGCCGATGCCGTTCAAACTTGAAGCGGTCGGCGCGTATCTGCTCGTCGACCGAGAGCAACCCTCGGCACACATCCACTGCGCCGGGCGTATCGATGCTCTCGATCAATCCGATAAACAGTTCAATTCCGTCGTCTGCCATCAATTGGGCCCATAGCGTCAGGCGGAGGCCAAATCCGGCCCTGACTGAAGGATCAACCGAACATGAAGCAACTCGGCGGACCATCTCTAGCGGTCCACCCAGGCAAATTCTTGTCAATCGCTGGCCGGTTTGCAGGAGCAGGCTTGTGCGAGACCCCAACCCGACAGGCGAGCGGCTCAAATCGAAAATGATACCCGAAGATCCGCGCGGCGTCCCGGCCGCCGAATCTTACTTCTTCTTCTTGGCCTTCTTCGCGCCACCCAGCGTCGCAAGGCTGGCATCGACGTCCTTCAGGGCGGACTGAAGTTTTTTCTTCTCGCCCGTCAGCAGCTTTAGCAGGGCCTTGCGGTCCTTGTCGCTGAGCGAGGTGCCTTTGGTAAATTTGATGAAACCCATAATAACACTCCCCCGGTTAAAAATATCGTCCAAATCAAAAGGCGAGAATAATCTTGCGCGCTGGAGCCAAATAATCAAGATGCAACTTGTGTCTTCACAGCTTTGACGGGTGAACTCGTGTTCGCCTGTCCTGTGCGGCTGATCATGCCGCCCTGCGGGCGAGCAAGCGCTCCAGCGGCGTGTTTGGCCGGAGGATGGCAGCCTCAAGCAGCGCGACGAGATCCTCCATCCATGCGCCGACCGTGGCGCCGTCGAGCAGATCGTCTTTATAATTGCACGAACCTGTAATCCCGGTCGGGCGCTCCTTCAGCATCAGCGATAGCCAGGTCTGGTCGACCGGCAGCACCGGCTGGCCTTCCCGCGCGACGTTGCCGATCGATCGCACCGTGACATCGGGCAGGTCGAGCGGCTGGCGCAGCGGGTTTTGCAGCGTGAAATAGACCTGAAGCAGCGAAGCCGGGTCGATGCCTTCCTGCTCCAGATGGTCGGCCAGGATGTTGAACGGCAGCTCCTGCCGCGCATGCGCGTCGAGCACGCCCTGGCGCACCCGGGCCAAGGCCTGGGCGAACGACAGATCCGGCGTGATTCGGCTGCGGACGATCACGGTGTTTTCGAACGGGCCTATGATGCGGTCGGTGTCCGGCTGGGCGCGGTTGGCCATCGCGGTGGCGACCGAAATGTCGGTGCGCCCGGTCCGCGCCAGCAGCAGGGCCTTCAGGCCGGTGAGCAGACACATGAACAGCGTGCTGTTGTGCTGGCGCGCATAGAAGGTGAGACCGGCGACGAGATCACGCTCTAGGCTGAGCGGATGATGGCCGGTCGACGCGCCCGCGCGCGCTTCGCCGTCAAACACGGGGGCTGCACCGCGCAGATTGTCGGCCCAGTCGGCGGCCTGCCGGCGGGCCGCCGCAGTTCCGCACCACCAGCGCTGCCAGCGCGCGACGCCGGAAAACGCCAGCGGCGTCCCCGGCAGGGGCGGCGACGGATGGCCCGCGAGCGCGGCATAGCGGCCCGACAATTCCTCGAACAGCACGCCGATCGACCAGCCATCCGCGATGGCATGGTGCAGCGTCAGCAGCAGGACGTGATCCTCGGCATGAAGGCGCAGCAGGCGCGCCCGCAGCAGCGGTGCCCGCGCGGTGTTAACGGGGGTATAGGTGTCCTGCGCGATCAGGAGCTCGATCTTCCTGAACTCGAGCGCCTTGCGCCGCTGATTGTCGTGGGGCCGCCCGTCACCGATGGTTTCGACGGTCAGGACCGGACCGAGCGTGGCTGGCGCGATGACCTGGCTGACCGGTTGCTCGCCATTCCAACCGAATGCCGTCCGCAAGGATTCGTGCCGACGCACGATGTCGTCAATGGCTTGCGCCAGGGTGAGCGGATCGACCGGGCCTTCGAGGTGGAACGCGAAGGGCAGGTTGAACAGCGGCAGATCGGGCAGGTTCCGCTCGATCCGCATCATCTGGTCCTGCGCGATCGACAGCGTGGGAGGAGCGCTTTCGGCCAGGCGTGGAACGCCGGCCGCAGGCTTTTGCGGTGCCGTGGCCACGGCCTCGTCGACCCGCCGGGCGAGCTCCGCGATCGTCGGTGCCTCGAAGATGGTCTTGATCGGCAGCGATACGCCAAGCGCTCGGGCGATGCGCGCCATCGCTTGCCCGGCCAGCAGCGAATGGCCGCCGAGGTCGAAGAAATTGTCGGTGACACCAAGGCTCTCGACCTTCAGCAGATCGATCCAGATGTCGGACAGGACCTTTTCCGTGAAGCGCCGGGCCGGCACGGTCATCTCAGTCGCGGCGCTCTCCTGTTGCGGAGGCGCCAGCACGGCGGAGCGATCGAGCTTGCCGTGGGCGTTGAGCGGGACCTGATCCAGGAACAGGAACGCCGACGGGATTGCATGAACAGGCAGCCGGCTTTTGAGAAAATCGCGCAGCTCGCTGGCGCTGATCTTGTTGCCGGCTTTGGCAACGACGTGGGCAATCAGCCTGACATCGCCATTGGCATCGCGCCGCGGCTCGACGATGCCGGCCCGCACGCTTGCGTGGTCGGCCAGCGCAGTCTCGATCTCCTTGAGCTCGATGCGATAACCACGGACCTTGACCTGAAGGTCGGCGCGGCCGAGGCATTCGATCGTCCCGTCGGCGCGGCGCCTGGCAAGGTCGCCGGTGCGATAGAGCCGGCCGCCTTTCCCTCGCGCGAACGGATCGGGGATGAAGCGCAGCCGGCTCTGCGCGGGATCGTTGACATAGCCACGGCCGACGCCGGCGCCGCCGATGCAGAGCTCGCCGACCACGCCGATCGGCTGCGGCTCCAGATCCGGATCGAGCACGTAAAGCTGGGTGTTGGGCAGGGGCGTGCCGACCGGAACATTGGTGATCACAGCATCGGGTGCATGAGTCAACCGGTGCAGCGAGACGTCGTCTGAGCATTCCGAGGCACCATAGGCATTGATCAGCGACACCTTCGGGCAGCGGGCGAACCAGGCGCGGCAGAGCTCGACCGGCAGCGGCTCGCCGGTCGAGATCAATAGTCGCAACTTCGCAAAAGCGCGCAGCATCGGCGCCTCGTCCATCCGTTCGAGGATCACGCGAAGCAGCGAGGGCACGATCTCCAGCACCGTTATGCCTTCGCGCTCGATCTCCCGCGCCAGCAGCATCGGATCCTGCACGATCGAATTGCCGCAGACATGGACCCGCGCGCCAACCATGGGACCGACGAGGAACTGCCAGACCGAGATGACAAAGCTCTGCGGCGCGGTCTGCGCGATCACGTCCGTGGCCGTAAGGCCGAGTTCATCGATGAGCGAGGCGAGATGGTTCGACAGCCCGCGCTGTTCGATCATGACGCCCTTCGGTGCGCCGGAGGAGCCGGACGTATAGATGAGATAGGCTAGGCTCGAATCCGCCCGCCGCGCAGGGCGGCCCGGCTCGCTCGATCCGCCTGCGATTATATCTTCGACTACGGCGACCCGGATGCGTGCGACCAGCGGTTCGAGTAGCGCGTCGACCATGGCGGACTGCGCGCGTCCCGTCAGCAGCACGTTTGCGCAGCTCGAGCCGAGGATGGTTGCGAGCCTCGCCGGCGGCTGCTCGGGATCGAGGTTCAGGAACGCTGCGCCCGCACACTGCACCGCGATCATCGCTGCGAGCAGGTCCGGTCCGCGATCCGCCAATAGCGCGACCACGGTCTCCGCACCGGCACCTTCGCTGGCAAGCCAGCGCGCGATCGCCTGGCTGCGATGCGCTAGTTCGCGATAGCTCCGGGACTGATGTCCATCTGAAATCGCGACGGCATTCGGCGCCTTTTTCGCCTGCCGCTCGAACCGTTCGCAGACATTGCCGCGCGCTGCGAAATTGGCTGGCCGGCCCTTCGTTAGCAATCGCCGGCGCTGCGCGGCCGTCAGCAGCGGCAGGCGCGAGATGCGCTGCTCGGGATTGGTGATGACCGCCTTGAGCAAGGTCTTGAAGCGATCCGCCATGGCCTCGATCGTCGCCGCATCGAACAGATCGGTGGCGTATTCGAAGAAGCCGGTGAAGCGGCCCTCGGCCTCGACCAGCTCGAGCGTGATGTCGAAGCGGGCGACTTGCGGATCGATTTCCAGCCGCCGCGTCGACAGGCCGGGAAAGCGCGCGCTCTCGATCGATGCGTTCTGCAGGATGAACATGATCCGGAACAGCGGATTGCCGTCGCTCCTGCGCGCGATCTGCAAGGCACGCAGGACTTCCTCGATCGGAAGGTCCTGGTTGCGGTAAGCATCGAGGGTGGCCTGACGCACCCGGCGCAGCAGCTCGCCGAAGGTCGGGTCGCCGCTGAAATCGTTGCGCAGGATCAGCGTGTTGGCAAACAGCCCGATCAGGCGCTCGCTCTCGATCTGGTTGCGGTTCGCGATCAGCGAACCCGTCGCGACATCCTCGTGTCCGGTGTGGCGGAACAGCAGACACTGAAACACCGCGAGCAGCGCCATGTAAGGCGTCACGCCCTGGCCCTGGCTCAGCGAGCGGATGTCGGCGGAAAGGGCCTTTGAGAATTCGAAATAATGACGGGCGCCGTGGCCGCTCCAGAGCTCCGGCCGCGGCCGATCGGTCCGCAGCGGCAGCGTGGTAACGCCGTCGAGCTGGGTCCGCCAATAGTCGAGCTGCTCCCTCGCGGCCGGGGTCTGCGCCCAGCTCTGCTGCCAGCGCGCGAAGTCGCGATACTGAAAGCTGGGCGAGGCGAACGCCGTCACACTTCCCTTGCGCGCGGCAGAATATCCGGCGGCGAGCGCCTCCCAGAACAGCCGTTGCGACCAACCATCGGTGACGAGGTGATGGACATTAACCACCAGCGCATGGCTGGATTTGTTGAAAGAGAGCAGCGTGACCTTCAGCGGCGGCTCACCGGCAAGATCAAATTCGTACTGCGCAAGCTTGAGCGCCTCGCGCCTGACGACCGCAACCTGCCTCTCGGCAGGGCAAGGCTCGAGCTTGATCCGCTCGAGCTGTGGCGATGCCTGAAGCACGCGCTGCACAGGCTCGCCCTCGCGTTCGACGAAGATCGAACGCAGCGCTTCATGACGTGCGCAGATCGCGTTGAGGCTTACCTGAAGCGCGGCAATATCGACCTCGCCCTTCAGCAGCGCGACCTCGACCACGTTATAATTGTAGCGCGTCGGGTCGAGCCTTGAGAGCACGTACATCCGCTGCTGCTGGAACGACAGCGGCGCGTCTGTTTCGGCAGCCTCCTGGCGCCAAGCTGGCAACGTCGCATCGCGGTGCGCCGTGGTCTCGATCCGGGCGGCAAGAGCACCGACCGTCGCGCAATCGAAGATGTCCTCGAAGGAGAAGTCGACATTGAAGCGTTCGCGCAGGCGGGAGCGCATCTGCGTGACCGCGAGCGAATCTGCGCCGAGCGCAAAGACGTCCTGGTCTATGCCGACCTGCGGAAGCTCGAGCAGACTGGCCCAGATTCCGGCGAGCTGGGTCTCCAGCTCGTTGCGCGGCAGGTGCGTTTCGTCATCGTCAAGGGGGGCTGAAATCAGCTCGGCCAGCGCGTTGCGCTTGACCTTGCCGCTGGCGCCCTTCGGCAGCGCGGCCACGGCGCGGATCAGGCTTGGCACCTTGTAGGCGGCGAGACGCTTGCGTGCGAATTGGCGCAACTGGTCTGATGTCGTCTCGGCATTGTCCCTGAGCACCACGACGGCGGCGACGTTTTCGCCGAGCTTGGCATGGGGAATGGCGAACACGCCGGCTTCCAGCACCGCCGGGTGGGCCAGCAGCACTTCCTCCACCTCCAGCGGCGAGATCTTCTGGCCGCCGCGGTTGATGACGTCCTTGATGCGGCCGACGATGAAGAGATAGCCGTCGGCGTCGAGATAGCCGAGGTCGCCGGTCCTGAACCAGCCGTCGCGGAATGCGGCCTGCGTCGCCGCCTCGTCATTACAATAGCCGCGGCTCATGTTGGGCCCGCGCAGCATGATCTCGCCATGCTGGCCGGGCGCAAGCAGGCGGCCGGCCTCGTCCATGATCGCGATCTCGGGGCCGGCGGCGCGGCCGACCGAGCCGATCTTGCGCAGCTCGAACGGATTGGCGGCAATCTGCGAGGCGGCTTCCGTCATGCCGTAGGTTTCCAGCACGGGGACGCCGAACATCGCCTCCAGCCCGCTCAGGATGGCGGGTGCAAGCGAGGACGAGGCCGAGCGGATCACCCGCAGCGGCGACGACCGGACGCGCTCGGGGCTCGCTTCCGCGGCGGTGAGCAATGCGCGATGAATGGTCGGCACGGCCGTGTACCAGGTCGGTTGCAGGTCCCGCATCCAGCCGAAAAAGGACGGTGCGTCGAAACCGCCTGTTACGATCACGCTGGAGCCCGCCGCGAGTGCGGTCAGGAGGCCGGAGATCAGGCCGTGGGCATGAAACAGCGGCAGGACGTTGAGCAGGCGATCATGCGGAGCGAGCGAAAGCACCCGGCCGGCATTCTGCGCGGAGAGACACACATTGCGGTGCGTCAGCGGCACCATCTTCGGGCGCGCGGCCGTGCCCGATGTCAGCAGGATGAAGGCGTCGTCCTCCGCGCGAGCGGTGCCGTCGGCACAGGCTGGCCCGATCGTCGGGCCCACGAACTTGCAGCCGCCGAGATCCGTCTCCGGTCCCGGCACGAAATCGATCACCGCGATATCAAGTGCTCTGGCGACGTCGCGGCTCGGCGAGTTCATGTCCGCCCGTGTGACGAGTGCCGTGAGCTTCAATTCGCTGAAATAACGTTGCAGCTCGTCCGCGGTGAAGTCGGGATTGACGGGGACGCAGGCGCAGGTCGATGCCACCGCGATCAGCGCCAATGCACTGTCGGCCCCGCGCGGCAGTGCGACGGCGATTCGGGCGGCCGGTGTAATGCCGAGCCCGCGCAGCGTGCGGACGCAATGCGCAATCCAGGTGCCGAGCGCGCCGTAGGTCAGAGGAGGCCGGCCGGGCGCGAGCAGGGCGGGCGCCGCCGGCATCGCGCGCGCGTGAAAAGCGAGAAGGCTGCCGATATCGGCAAGGTTCTCGGTTTCGACGCCCGCGCCGGCAGGCCTATCTCCCGCCTCGGATGCAATCTCCGACAATGCCATTCCCTTTTGATCCGATTGGGCTATTCTTCCCTGGAGTTTGGGAACGCGTCCAGTCTGAGGTGAAGTTTTGGCCCCAAAATCTGTGGTTGAGGGACCTTAAGCCCTTTGGCGCAGGGAGTGTACGGCGGGATCACCATGCTGGAGAATGAGCCGGGGACTGAAGTCGGGTTGAAGCGTTGGCTCGAAGGCATTGGTCTCGGTCACTATACCGATCTGTTCGCGCAGCACCGCCTCGATCTCGACGTCATGGGCGACCTGACCGAGGCGGATCTTGCCGAGCTCGGGTTACCGCTTGGCGATCGCAAACGGTTGCAGCGGGCAATGGCCGCGCTGTTCAAGGCGGAGACGGTGGAGGCGCCGGCTGCCCCGGCGCATCCGCAGACCCGCACCGAGGTTGGCGCCGAGCGTCGCCAGCTCACCACCATGTTCTGTGACATGGTGGATTCCACGGTGCTCTCGGCCCAGTTCGATCCGGAAGACGTGCGCGACATGATCGCCAGCTTTCGCGAAACCTGCGTTCGCGTCGTCAAGCATTATGAAGGCTTTGCCGCCCGCTTCGTCGGCGACGGCATTCTGGTCTATTTCGGCTATCCGACCGCGCATGAGGACGACGCCGAGCGCGCGGTGCGCGCCGGGCTCGAGATCGTGCGGGTGCTGTCGACCGCGCGCGCGATCGAGCCGCGCGGCGCGCTCAGCCACGCGCCCGCCGTCCGCATCGGGATCGCGACCGGCCTCGTCGTGGTCGGTGACCTCGTCGGCCACGGCACCGAAGAGCGCGACTCCGCCGTCGGCGAGACTGTCAATCTCGCCGCGCGTCTGCAGGCGCTGGCGCCTCCCAACGGCGTGGTGATCTCCGCCTCGACGCAGTCGCTGCTGAAGGGCAAGTTCGATTTCCGCGATCTCGGCGCCCAGACGTTGAAAGGCATCTCGGAAAAAACCCAGGCCTGGCACGTCGTGCGCGCCACGCGCGTGGAGACCCGCTTCGCCGCCGCCATGGGCACGCGGCTGACCCCGCTGGTCAACCGCGAAGAGGAAATCGCGCTGCTGATGGCGCGCTGGCAGCAGGTCAAGGACGGCGACGGCCAGGTCGTCGTCAAGTTCGGCGAGCCCGGGATCGGCAAGTCGCGCATCATCCAGGAGATATTTGAGCGGATCGCAGGTGACCGGCACGGACATGTCGCGTTCCAGTGCTCGCCTTATTACACCTCCACTGCGTTCTATCCCTTCGTCGAGCAGCTCAAATTCTCGCTCGGTCTCGATCGCGAGGATGCCTCCGCGGTGTCGCTGGCGAGCCTGGAGAATGCGATCGCCGCAGCCCACGGCGATATCGAGCAGGTGGCACCGCTGTTCGCCGCGCTGCTGTCGATCCCGACTGGTGGGCGCTATCCGCCGCTGGACCTGTCGCCGCAGCAACACAAGGACGCGACCGTCGCGGCGCTGGTCAATCACTTCCTGGGGCTCGCGCGCGAGATGCCGCTGGTGATGGCCTTTGAGGATCTGCACTGGATCGATCCGACGTCCCGCGAGGTGGTCGATTTGCTGGTCGACCAGGTGCAGAACCGGCCGATCCTGGCCATCATCACGGCGCGCTCCGAATTCCAGCCGAGCTGGAACGCGCATTCGCACATCACAACGCTGGTGCTGAACCGGCTGAGCCGGCCGCTGCGCACCACGCTGGTCGAGCGCGTTGCGGGCAGAGAGCTTCCCAAGGAGGTCGTCGAGGAGATTATCGTCAAGACCGACGGCGTGCCGCTGTTCCTTGAGGAGTTGACCAAGACGGTTCTCGAATCCAACCTCCTGACCGAGCGGCACGGGCGCTACGTGCTGTCGGGTCCGTGGCGGCAGCTCGCGATCCCGGCGACCTTGACGGACTCGCTGATGGCCCGTCTCGACCGGATGGGGCCGTTCAAGCGGATTGCACAGATCGGCGCCACCATCGGCCGCGAATTCTCCTACGAGACCCTGCACGCGGTCGCCAACACGCCGGCGGAGCAGATCGAGGCGGCGCTGACCCATCTGGAGGAGGCCGGCCTGATCATGCGCCGGGGACATCCGCCAGACGCGGTTTACTCCTTCAAGCACGTGATGATCCAGAATGCGGCGCATGCCAGCCTGTTGCATAGTGAGCGGCGCAAGCTGCATGCCAGCATCGCCCAGGTCCTTGCCGAGATGTATCCGGAGAAGACCGATCGCGAGCCGGAGCTGCTGGCCCACCATCTGACCGAGTCCGGACAGAGCGAGGGCGCGGCGAGCTTCTGGCTCAAGGCCGGCAAGCAGGCGGCAAAGAGCGGCGCCAATCTCGAGGCCATCGGCCATCTTCGCCGGGGCTTGAGCGTCGTGCAGGCCAATGCACGCATGCAGGGCGCGGACGAGGTGGAGCTCGAGCTGCGGATCGCGCTCGGCAACGCACTGATCGCCGCCAAGGGCTACGCCGTGCAGGAGGTCGAGGAGAACTACATTCGCGCCCTCGAGCTTGGCCAGCAGCTCGACGACGACGAAAAGACCTTTGCGGCGACGCGCGGGCTATGGGTGTGCCATTTCATCCGCGCCGACCTGACCCGCGCGCATGATCTCAGTGTCGAGCTGCTGAAATTCGCCAAGCGCGAGCGGTTGAACGAGGATGCGGCGCAGCAGACCGGCTACCTGATCGAGGCGCACCGCTCGATCGCGATGACCATGCTCTATCGCGGCCGCTTCGCCGCCGCGCAACATCATCTGCATCGCTGCATCGATCTCTACAGTCCCGATCTGCATTCCGACCTGATGGTGCGCCACGGCACCGATCCCGGCGTCGTCTCGCTGTCCTATCTCGGCTACCTCCTCTGGTTCCTGGGCCAGCCGGACGCGGCGCGCCAGCACAGCGAGCAGGCGATTGCGCTCGCGGAGAAGATCCGCCATCCGTTTTCGCTCGCCTTCGCGCTCGTGTTCGGCGCCTATCTCTGCCAGCATCTGCGCGATATCGAAGGTACGCGCGATCACGCCAACCGCGCCATGATCATCGCCACCGAGCACAATTTCCTGCACTGGAAGCAGCAGGCCGCGATTCTGCGCGGCTGGGCGCTGGCCCAGCTCGGCGACCTCGACGAAGGCATCAGCCAGATGCGCTTCGGCCTCGACGAGTATGAGGCGATGGATTCCTGGCTCGCCGGCTGCTGGTTCCGCTGCCTGCTCGCGGAGGCCTATGCCAAGGTCGGCATGCGCGATGCCGCCTTGCGCGCGCTGGACGGTGCGCTTGCGACCGCAAGGCGCACCGGCGATCACTCCTACCTCGCCGAGGTGTACCGCCTGCAGGGGGAGATCACCTTGTCGGATGGCAATCCGGCCTCGGTGCAGGAGGCGGAAGATCTGTTCGAGCTGTCGCTGGAGACGGCGCGCAAGCAGGGCGCGTTGTCCTGGGAGCTCAGAACCGCCGTGAGCCTCGCGCGGCTGTCGCACGCATCGGGCAAGCGCGAGCACGCGAGCCTTCTGCTCGTGCCGATCGTCGGCAAATTCAACGAGGGCTTCCTGACGCCCGACCTGAAGCTGGCCATGCAGCTGGTGCATGAGCTCGGCGGCGATACACCGGCTCGTCCGCAGGCTAATCCGGTGAAATGAGCGATCTGTCCGCCGCGCGGGCGCGCTTCGTCGAGCTGATCGCGAAGCGCGAGCGGATTGCTTCGTCGCGCCTGCTTGCGGCGCTCGCGGCGGTGCCGCGTGAAAATTTTCTGGCGAAGGGCCCCTGGCGCATCAAGAGCGGGGCGGCGCGCAACTACCGGCTGACGCCCAGCGCCGATCCCGTTCATCTCTACGATGACGTGCTCGTCGCCATCGACGCGCGCCGCAAGCTCGACACCGGGCTGCCGAGCCTGTGGGCCCATTTCATCGATGTGCTCGACATCCGAGCGAAGGATCGCGTGATCCAGATCGGTTGCGGGCTCGGCTATTTCTCGGCGATCCTGTCGGAGATCGTGGGGACGAAGGGCAGGGTGTGTGCAATCGAATGCGACGCGCGGCTCGCGGCGCGCGCTGCGAATTACCTGCGCGCCTATCACAATGTCGAGGTCATCTACGGCGACGGCTGTCGCGATATCGGCGAGCCGGCCGACGTCATCATCGTGCATGCCGGCTTCTCGCATCCGCATCCGCTCTGGCTTGCATCGCTTCGCCCGCGCGGCCGGCTGCTGGTGCCGCTGACGCAGCGCGACCGTGAAGGCGCCGCCCTCATGATCACGCGCCGGGGCAAGGGGTTCGTCGCCGAAGCGGTACAGCAGATCCGGATCTTTCCAGGCCACGGTCGCGGGGTGACCGCGCTCGACGACCGCGTCGCCGACTGGTGGCAACGCGCATCCGCCCTGGCGCCGCTGCGCTTTCGCGGGATCGAGCAGGGACTGCCGTCGGATGGCTAACACTGGCTTAGATCGGGCGTGAGTGTTCACCTCTCCCGAAGGGAGAGGTCGGATCGCATCGTAGATGCGATCCGGGTGAGGGGTTACGGTCCCAGTGCTTACTGCGGCCCCTCACCCGGATTGCTCCGCAATCCGACCTCTCCCCGTCGGGGAGAGGTGAGACCCGGCCAGTCCTCACACGTCGTTCGTGAACTTGCTGATGACATCCATGAACGGCTTGGGCTTGAACTCGCCGTCGAGCGGCAATGGCCGGTTCGGCTGCTTGTCCGGGCGTTTGACGTAGCCGTTGATCCAGCTGTAGCGATCGGAAATGCCCCAGGTCAGGACCGAGCGCACGGGGCCGCTGCTCGCGATCGCCGTCAGGAGATCGTCGACGCGCTTGGCGACGATGGCGTCGCGCTCCAAAGGACTTCCGGTCAGCTTCTGATCGTCGACGTCGAGCTCGGTGACGAAGACCTCGAGGCCCCATGAGCGGATCTCGGTGACGAATTCGGCAAGCCCGTGGGTGTCAATCTCGAGCTCGGCATGCAGATGCGATTGCAGCCCGACCGCGTGCAGCGGCACGCCCTGGTCCAGCAGCTCCATGATGAGGTTGCGATAGGCCGCGCGCTTGGCGATGAACGAATCCTTCGCCGACTCGATATCGTATTCGTTGATCGCGAGCTTGACGTAGGGATCGGCGGCGGCTGCGGTGCGGAACGCCAGCGGAATCCAGCGGTCGCCGAGATGCTGCGTCCAGAAGGTGTCGCGCCGGTCCTTGACGCCTTTGGGATTGTCAGGAATCGGCTCGTTGACGACGTCCCACGAGGTCAGCTTGTCCTTGTAATAGGACACGACGGTCGAGATGTGATCGACATAGGCGCGCTCGACGCCCTTGGAATCCTTGATCTGCTTGGTCCAGTCAGGAATGTCGTGATACCAGGCGAGCGTATGGCCGCGCATGGTCAAATCGTTCTTCTGTGCAAAATCCAGGATTGCGTCGGCGCGTTCGAAGGCGAAGGTGTGCGCGTCCGGTCGCAGCACCGGCCATTTCAGCTCGAGCACCGGCACCACCTGCGTGCAATAGGTGCTGATGGCCTCGCCCAGCCGTGGATCTGACTGCAAATCCCAGAGCGTGGCCGCCGCGCCATAGCCCTGATGACGCCGGGCGAGTTTCGACGCCGGCAGCGCCGCGGACGCCGATGCGCCCGCCGCGAGCGTTGCGGCGCCGCCGAGGATAAATTCGCGTCTGTCGAGCTTGATCACGTGGCTGCAGTCCTTCGGAACCAACGCGCCATCGTACCAAGCGGCGCCTTGCAACGCCGCGGTTTCCTGTTGTTGGGTTAATTGTCGCGAATGTTTCGTTCAGCGCGCGTGGCGCTGCATCACCGCTTCGGCGATGTCGTAATAGTGCAGCGCGCCCTTTTCGAGCGTGAGGTTGTCCATGACATAGTCGCGAGGCGCGAAGCCGCCCGCGTTCACCCGCGACCAGAATCCGCTCCAGCCGGAGGTGAAGCCGTCGGCATCGATAAATGTGCTGCCGCAGCGTGCGTCGAAATAGGGCACGGAGGACACGCCGCCTTCGTATCTCACTTTGTCCGGAAAATATTCCGGATCCTGCCACGGGCCGCCGCGATCCCAGGCGAATACGGGCACGCCGCTGGACAGCGCCTGCTGGCAGGCGATGCCCTGGCTCTCGTGTTCGCAGAGGAAGACCATGCTGCGGCAGCGCGCCAGCGCGGCCTTGTAGTCGTCTTCCGTGTAATGGCCGTAGCGGATCACCTCGACCGTGCGACCGCTCGCTTCGAGATGCGATCTTATCGGTTCGATCAGCTCGCTGTCGTAGCGGTCATGTTCCCAGCGAACCTTGTCGTAGAGCAGCACGTCGAGGCTTTTTTGCGCGGCCGGCGTTGGCGTCCACAAATCGGTTTCGATGCCGACCGGCCACACCTTGACGTCAGGCCAGTAGGGCCGGCACATCTGCGCATACCAGTCGCAGGGCACCAGGATCGTGTTCTCGTGAACAAGCTTGAGACGCTTGGGCACGTCAACCGGATGGTTGTACATGACGACGCCGAGCAGCAGCGGGTTCTTCCACGCGAACCAGTCGAGCACGAACGGGCGCCCGAGAATGCAGGCGAGCTCCTCCGGATGCTTGCGGATGTAGCTGTAGTCGTTGACGCGATAAGGAATTCCAACCAGGTCGAGCCCGGCGCAGAGATTGAGGAATACGCGCCGCTGGCCGCTGATCCAGGATTTTCCGAGCAGCATCCGCCGCACCAGCGGCCGGACATGGCGGTCGCCCGGAAACCAGCGGTCGTCACGCTCCTCGAAGAACAAATTGAGCGTCATTCGCCCGCCCCCGTCCCCAGGAGATGCCGGGACCAGGGACGCGTCCGTCCCGGCATGGGGCAGGGCGTTCGGGTTAGCCCCTATGCGTTCGACAACGTCCATCTTAGCCACGTCCACACATTAACCAAACGTCGGGCGACGTCTTTAAAATCATGGTTTCCTTTCGGTGATCGCGGCGGCCCGTTCAAGCACAGGGCAAATTTAACGCTAACGCGCGAAAGCGGTGGCTCCGTCCCATTCGGCGGCCGATTTGCAGACTTAAATGACTATCTTGGGAGATGCTGCGGCGCAGTCCGATCACCAGCCTTTGTTCACCAAGTCTTCGTTCACAAGCCAAGGTCCAACTGAATAACGGCTGCTCGATTTCAAGGCCGCCGGTCCCGTGCACGCATGCTGAACCGCCATTTCTCCATCTACCTCGTCAGCTACATCCTGTCTGCTGCGATGGGTTTTTTCGCGGTCACCGCCTACACGCGGTTGCTGACGCCGGCGGAGTATGGCGTCTATGTCGTCGGCATGAGCACGGCCGGCATTCTGGGCGCGATCTTCTTCGCCTGGATCAAGCTGTCGGTGTCGCGCTATCAGGCGATGTCGGCGGAAGTGGATTTTCGCGGCACGGCGATGGCTGGCTTTGCGCTGACCGTCCTTGCCATGTGCGCGGCGAGCCCCCTGGTATTCCTGTTCCGTAGCGACGTCAGTGTCGAGCTGGTGCTCGCCAGCATGTTCGTCGCGATCATGTCGAACGGGTTTGACGTCGGCCAGGAGTTCGAACGCGCCAAGTTTCGGCCCTTTCGGTTCGCGGCGATCTCGATGGTACGCAGCGTGGCGAGCGTCGGATTCGGCCTGCTCGGGATCTGGCTTGGCTGGGGCGGCATGGGCCTGCTCGCCGCCTTTGGCCTCGGCTCGCTGACCGGCGTCATCCTCAATCTCGTCAGCGATCGCGCCAGGGTCGCAAGCTTTTCGCGCAGCCAGTTCATGCAGCTGGCGCGCTACGGCCTGCCGTTGACGCTGGCCGGACTTTCCGTCGCGGTCTACTCGGCCAGCGACCGGCTCATCGTCGCCTATCTGCTCGGCAAGGATTCCGCCGGCATTTTCGGTGTCGCCGCCGACCTGCCGCGCCAGTTCATGGTCATGATCGCCACCAGCGTTGCCGCGGCCACCGTGCCGATGGTGTTCCGTTCGCTGTCGGAGAGGGGCACGACGCGGGAGCGGCTGACCGAAAGCTTCGAGCTGTTGCTGGTCGTCGTCGCCCCCGTCGCGGTCTGGCTTGCGCTTGCCGCCGATCAGGTCACGGGCACGCTGGTCGGTGTCGATTTTCGTGGCGGCGTGGCCGCGCTGCTGCCGACGCTCGTGCTCGCCCGCTTCTTCGGCATTGCCAATCAATTCTATGTCCAGCTCAGCTTCCAACTCGCCGAACGCCCTTTCATGCTGGCGGCACAGTCGTTTCTCACGCTGGTGGTGAGCGTGGCGCTGATGTTCACAATGGTTGCGGGTTACGGCATCTACGGCGCTGCGCTGGCGACCCTCGCAACCGAGGTGATCGGCTTCGTCGTCGCCGTCGTGCTGATGCACCGCGCCCATCCCGTGCCGTTCGACGTCGTCAGCCTGGCCGGCGTCGCCGCTTCCGCCACGGCAATGGCAGCTGCGATCCTCCTTGCGCGGTCTCAGGTCCACGGCACCGGTATCGCGGCGCTGATTATCGTGAGCGTTGCGGGCGGCCTCGCCTACGTCGCCGTCACGTGGCTTCTCAATGTCGCGAATGTGCGGACGCTGTCGCTGCGCATCCTGCGGACGTTCAATCGCAAGGCGCTGGGCGTCTAAGCCGCCGAAGCTGACGAACCGGTCAGGCGGGACGGCTGCGGCTTGCGCATACGCATCTGAATTCCGCGCCACATCTCACGCCTGACAATCCATGTATCGTCTCACCTCCTCCAGCCACGGTGAAGCGACGATGGCACCATCAGGCCCTCTCAGCGGCATCCGCGTCCTCGATCTGACCAGCGTGCTGTTCGGTCCCTATGCCGCGCAAATGCTCGGCGATTGGGGCGCCGACGTCATCAAGATCGAGCCGCTCACCGGCGACACCTGGCGCTACGCCGGCCTGTTCCGGAATCGCGGCATGAGCGGCCAGTTCATGGCGGTCAACCGCAACAAGCGCAGCCTCGCGCTCGATCTGAAGCATCCTGATGGCAAGGCGGTGCTGGCGAAGCTGGTCCCGACGGTCGACGCGCTCGTCACCAATGTGCGCCCGGCCGCAATGGCCCGGCTTGGCTTCGGTTACGCCGACTGCGCAAAGCTCAATCCGAGGCTGATCTATGCGGCCGCGACCGGCTTCGGCCAGGACGGCCCGTGGGCGGCGCGCCCGGCCTTCGATGAAATCATCCAGGCGGCCTCGGGCCTCGCATCGTCGATCGGATCGGACGATGAGCCGCAATTCGTCCCGAGCCTGATCGGCGACAAGATCTGCGCGATGGCGATGGTCGGTGCGGTCTCGGCAGCGCTGTTTCGGCGCGAGCGCACCGGGCAGGGCCAGATGGTCGAGGTGCCGATGCTGGAGACGATCGCGGGCTTCAACAGCATCGAGATGCTGGGCGGGTATGCCTTCGATCCGCCGATCGGCCCGACCGGCTACAAGCGCATGAAGAACCGCCGTCCGGTGGAGACCAAGGACGGCTGGCTGACGATGCTGCCCTATTCGGGGGAGAATTGGTGCGCCTTCTTCGAAGCCGTCGGCCGCCCCGAGCTGATCGAGGAGCTCGGCGTGCGCGATCCCGTGCTGCGCTCGCAGAACATCGACAAGGTCTACGACCGCATGAGCGAGATCGGGCCGACCCGCACCACCGCGGAGTGGGAGGAGCTATTGCTGCGGCTCGACGTGCCGCACACCGCTTTCGCCAAGCTGACCGAGCTCGGCGAGCAGCCGCATCTTAAAGCGGTCGGCTTGTTTGCCGATATCGATCACCCGACGGAAGGTCGCATCCGCCAGGCGCGTCCTGCGACAAAATTTTCCGAGAGCCCGGCCGGCATCCATCGCATGGCGCCACGGCTTGGCGAGCATTCGCGTGAAGTGTTGCGCGAGGCCGGCATGAGCGACGCCGAGATCGAGACACTCTTCGCGAACAAGGCCGTCGGCGCGCCGTAACGCGGCGCACCATGATGAGGTTTCGCTTGATCGCTTGCCGCTGCAGGTGCCGTCACAGTCGCCAGTCCGCGATCTTCTGTGATTCTGGTCACATCCGGTCAGACTGCTTCCCAGGGCGGACATTGCGTCGGGGCGGTCACCGCCATCGCCAGCTCCGGGCCAGCCTCGGCCGCGGACCGCCCTTCCGCCCGCACGGACCCTCGTATAAGAGAGTTTCGTCGCTGGAATGGACCGAATAATGCCGGAAACGGAACAGATGGTGGCTGCGAAATCTTAATCCGAAGATCGCAATCTGACGGATCATCGATGCAAGTGCGGACAGGCAACCGGGGAATGGCATGAAAGACCTGATGACGACGGCGCAATCCAATCGAGCGGCGCGACGTTGGGGGGCTCCCAGAGTTGTGATGTTCGCCCTAGCGCTGGCGCTGGTCGCCCCGGGCCAGGCGCTGGCCGCCAAGCAACCGCGCCAGACCGTTGAGGCGGTGGCGCCGCGCGAAGCGGGCGAGCCGATCATGGCGATCGTGTCGATCAAGAGCCAGCAGGTGACGTTCTACGATTCCGAGGGCTGGATCCTGCGTGCGCCGGTCTCGACCGGCACGACGGGACGCGAGACGCCGGCCGGCGTCTTCGCCGTCATCGAGAAGGACAGGGATCACCACTCGACCATGTATGACGATGCCTGGATGCCGAACATGCAGCGCATCACCTGGAACGGCATCGCGCTGCATGGCGGACCGCTGCCCGGCTACGCGGCGTCGCACGGCTGCGTGCGCATGCCCTTCGATTTCGCCGAACGCCTGTTCGACAAGACCAATATCGGCATGCGGGTGATCATCTCGCCGAATGACGCCGCCCCGGTCGATTTCTCGCATCCTTCGCTGTTCGTGCCGAGCAAGGAGGCCATCGCGGCGGCCCCGGCGCGTGCGGACAAACTCCTCCTGGAGGAGGAGGAGGCCGTCAGGGCGGCCGATGAAGCCAAGAAGGCCGCTTCTGCTGCGGCGAAGGAGGCGCAATCGCTGCCGGCCACGCTGCGCAAGCTCGAGCAGCAGAAGGCGCGCGCCGACGCCGAGAACGCCTATGCCGACAAGCTGGTTGCCAATGCCAAGAACGACCAGGCCAAGGCAAAGGCCGACGAGCTGAAGCAGAAGGCGGCGGCCAAGGCCGCTGATGCCGCAACCCAGCTCGACGCCGCCAAGGCCGCCGCTCAGCCCAAGCGCGACGCGGTTGCCGCGACCAAGGAGGCGGCCAAGGTCGCCGCGGCCAAGAAGGTCGAGGCTGTGAAGGCTGCGACCGATGCCAAGCTCGCAATGGAGCCGGTCTCGGTCTATATCAGCCGCGCCACGCAGAAGCTCTATGTTCGGCGCAACACCCACAAGCCCGCGCCGGATGGCGGCGGTGAGGTGTTCGATACCAGCATCGAGGTTCCCGTCACCATCCGCAATCCCGACCAGCCGATCGGCACGCACATCTTCACGGCAATGGCGAGGAGCGGCGCGGGCCTGCGCTGGAGCGTCGTCAGCATCGACGAGGGCGACGACGCCAAGGACGCGCTCGACCGCATCACGATCCCGCAGGACGTGTGGGATCGCATCGCGCCGACCGCGTTGCCGCGTTCCTCGATCATCATCTCGGATGAGCCCTTGAGCGCCGAAACCAACTACCGCACCGAGTTCGTCGCGGTCCTGAGCAACCATCCGCAAGGCGGCTTCATCACCCGCAAGCCGACCGCGCCGCCGGTGGAAATGGCCAGTGACGACGGCTGGGGCGGCAACGGCTTCTTCTTCTTTGGGCAGCGCGATCCCTACGCGCAGCCGGCCAATCCGCGCCGCCGCGCCGGCCAGTACCAGTATTATCAGCCGGCACAGCCGATGCCGATGCAGCGGAGTTTTTGGTAAGGGCAAGGCTGGAGCATAGCTGCTCCGGCATTACGGCCGGGCCGTGATCACCAGCGCCTGAATCTTTGCTTCGACCGGTCCCGAGCCGTGGCGTTTCCGGATCGCTTCGGCGACCGCGTCGGTCGCGGCCTCGAGCCTGCTCGCATCCCTGGCCTCGATCTCGCCGCGCAGCGGCGTTCCCTGGCAATACGCGATCGCGACATATTCGGCCGAAGGCGCGCGGCTCGTCGCCGTCAGGGTTTCGATCGATATGTCCCTGAAGCCTGCGCGCTCGAGATCGGCCTTGATGACCGCCTTGTCGTGATAGCCGTGCGGCGTCCGCGCCATGAACAGCGGCGGATCGTCGGGGAACATCTTGCCGAGCGTGGCGGTCGCCTCATCGGCGAACACATTGTCCGCGATACGGTCCCACACGTTGAACAGATAGGTGCCGCCAGGCTTCAACACCCGCCTCGTCTCGGCGTAGCCCTTGCTCCGGTCCGGAAAGAACATGGCGCCGAACTGGCAGAAGACCACGTCGAACGCGGCGTCGTTGAAGGGCAGCGTCAGCGCATCGGCCTGACGCCAGGTCATGCGGGGATCGTCACCCTGACGCTGCCTGGCGACTGCGAGCATCGGCTCGTTGAGGTCGGTCGCGACATAGCGGACATCCGAAGGCAGCAGAGCCGCCACGGCCCGTGTCACCGCGCCGGTGCCCGCGGCGATCTCGAGCAGGTCCGAGGGCGACAGCGCGGCGACGCGTCTGGCCAGGTCGTCGGCATAGACGGAGAAGATCAGCGGGACCAGATATTCGTCGTAGAGCTTGGGGACCGAGCCGGCGAAAACCTTGTCAGTTGCAGACATGCTTGCCTCTCTGAAGGTTGGACCGTCGCGGGGCACGATAGCACGGTTCGAGCCGGCAATCCGAAGATCGTGGCCACTTGCGAGCTCGGGCATACGCCTCGACGCCGAGGCGTATGACGATTAATGATGCGTGGGTGATCCCCTGCTGGACGCCTGCACGACATGAAAACCACGCTGCTGAAACCGGAAGACTACACCCGTGCGCCCTGGAAGAACGGCGGCGGCATCTTTACCGATATCGCGGATGCGCATCGGCCCGGCACGGTGGTGAAGAACTGGGACAGCCTGCTGTGGCGCTTTGCCTCGACGCCGATCGTCGCGCCCGGGCCGTTCTCGCACATGCCAGGCATCGACCGGCTGCAGATGGTGATCGGCGGGCGCGGGCTGGTGCTGAAAGCCGAGGGGCAGGAGTTCGACGAGCGCGAGCCGTTCACGACCGTCCGCTTCACCGGCGAGATGGAGATCGTGACCGAGCTCGAGGCCGGTCCGGTCGAGGTCGTCAATCTGATGGCGCGGCGCGGTGCGGCGGAGATCGCGCTGGTGGCGCTGAAGGAGCCCGGCGAGCGGTCGTTGCCCGCCGGCACGCATCTGGTGTACGCGCTATCGGGCGATTGCGGCATTCGGGTCAGTAGCGAGGAATTTCTCGTTCCCGGCGGCTGCACGCTGAAAGTCGAGCTGGCCGAGGCGTCCAGGCTGACATTCGTTTCGGGACTTGCCGTGCTGGGATCGATTCGGCTCACCGGCTAGGCCGCGGTCGTGCGAATGCGTACAATCCGTGCAACTGGCTAGGTTGACGCGGTCCATCCGGAACACGATATCTGCTGACATGAAGACTGCCGCCGAAGGCCAGGATATGAACGCGTCAGACAAGATTCCCGCTGCCACGTTAGCCGACGGCGTTGTCGACTGGCTGACTACCGGGACGCACAACGAGCGCTTCATCGACAACATTTTTGCCGAGATGTGCATCCGCGTCCAGCAAGCGGGCATTCCGCTGAAGCGGTCGACGCTTCACGTGCTGATCCAGCACCCGCAATGGCTGGGGGCGCGTTTCATGTGGGCCGACGGCATGCGTGAGGCCGAGATCGCACGAGTCGATTTCGACGTGCGGGAGCGCTCCGAATATATCGGCAGTCCCGCCAACGAGATGCAGAATGGCGCAACTGAAGTGCGCGAAAATCTCGAACGGGATCCGGCGCTCGGCCGCAAGCACGCACTCTACGACGAGATGCGCTCGAACGGCCTGACGGACTATGTCGCCTGGCCGCTCTATCACACGCTTGGCAAGCGCCATCTCGTCACCTTTGCTACAGACCGCCGCGGCGGCTTCGAGGATGCGCAAATCGCGGCGCTGAAGAAGCTGTTGCCGGTGCTGGCGCTGGTCAGCGAAATCCGCATCAAGAACCGCCTGGCGCGCACGCTGCTGGAGACCTATGTGGGCTCCCATGCTGGCGAGCTGATCCTCGCCGGCGCCACGCGCCGCGGCACCGGCACGACGGTGCGCGCCGCAATCATGATCTGCGACCTCAGGGATTTCACAAAAATCTCCGATAACTGGCCGCGCGACGACGTCATCGATCTGCTCAACGATTATTTCGACGCGATGTCGGACCCGATCGCCCGCCATGGCGGTGAGATCCTGAAATTCATCGGCGACGGCCTGCTCGCGATCTTCCCGCTCAGCCAGCCCAATGCCTGCGCCAATCTCCTGCGCGCCGTCACCGAAGCCCGGCAGGCGATGGCTGCCCTGAACGCGCGCAACAACGGCACGGGTCGCGCGCCGCTGAATTACGGCATCGGCGTCCATGTCGGCGACGTCATGTACGGCAACATCGGCTCGAAAAGCCGGCTCGACTTCACCGTGATCGGCCCTGCCGTCAACATGGCCTCGCGCCTGGAGACGCTCACCAAGCAGATCGGCAAGAAGGTGCTGCTGTCGCGTGACTTCGCCGAGCTGGTCGATCGCGAATTCGAGCTGGAGCGCGTCGGCAAGCATGCCGTGCGCGGCTTCAGCGACCCGATCGAGCTGTTCGCGTTTGAACCGTCCGCGCGGGCGTAGGCCGCGCCGCGCGAGCGCGCGCTGTTGCCAAGGCGCGGGCGTCGAATTACGCTTCAGGTCCGCCACATCGGTTCAGCATCAGCCGCATCGTCATGCCCAAGTTTCTTCGCGTCGGCCTGCATCAGTCGAACGTATCGGGGTACACGTCGAAGGCGTGGTGCGTGCGGCGGGTCGGCTCGGTGGTGCTCCTGAAATGGGGCGCCGTCGAAGTGCAGGGCGCCGGCAAGAGCCGCAAGGTTTACTGGACGCATCTGCCGCAGGAGAAAACGATCCGCTGCCGCACGGCGCAGCGCGCCCAGGACTACACCAGATCCGCCATCGCACGGCGGCGCAGCCATGACTATGAACCGCTCAGTGGTGCCATTGGCGTCAGGAGAAATTCTGCCAACGGCAGCGCCGAGCTCAAGCAGGCGCTCGCCACGATTCTGATCGTCGACATCGTCGGCTCCACGGCAAAGGCCGCAAAGCTCGGTGATGCGCGCTGGACCAAGGTGATGGGCCTCTACTATGCCGCCGTCCGCAAGGAGCTGAAGACGTGCCGCGGCAAGGAAGTCGTGACGACCGGCGACGGCGTGCTGGCAACCTTCAAGTCGCCGGCCGCTGGCATCAGTTGCGCAGCCGCGATTCAGAAAGCCGTGCGCACGCTCGGCCTCGAGATCAGGGTCGGCCTGCACGCCGGCGAATATACGATCAGCGGCGGCGAGATGGTCGGTCTTGCCTTCCACATCGGCACCCGAATCGCCGCCAAGGCGCGCGCCGGCGAAGTGCTGGTCTCGAGCGCGGTGAAGGACCTGCTCGCGGCGCAATCCCAGATCCGCCTCAGGGATCACGGCAGCCACCAGCTCAAGGGCGTGCCGGCGCGGTGGCGGCTTTACCGGGTGGAGGGTTAGAGCATGATCCGGAAAAGTGTGAAGCGGTTTCCCGAAAAGATTATGCTCAAACAAAGAGCCAAAGCGCGATGACGATTCAACCCAATCTCATCGCGCTTTAGCCGCGAGGATGGCTTCCGCTCTGCCGGGCCTGCCACGCAGCAATTTTTCCTTCCAGCTCTCGCCGAACGCTGTCCACCACGCCGGCCCAGTCGTCCCGCTTCTTCTGCCTGAACAGGCGCATCGACCGATACCACGGGCTATCGTCGCGATTGAGCAGCCAGCGCCAATCCGGGTTGAAGGGCAGCATGGTCCACACCGGTGCGCCAAGCGCGCCGGCGAGGTGAACGACGCTGGTGTCGACCGAGATCACCAGGTCGAGGCAGGAGACCAGCGCCGCGGTCTCGCTGAAATCGCTGAGCTGCTCGGTCAGGTCGACAATGTCGGGACGCCCGGCGAGGAAGGCGCGATCCGCATCGCGAATGCCCTTCTGCAGGGAGACGAACTGGACGTCGCAATCCAGCAGCGGCACAAGCGCGCGCAGTGCGATCGACCTGTTGTGATCGTTCTTGTGACCGGGGTCTCCCGACCAGACCAGACCGACGCGAAGCTGCGTGCGGGGGCCGAGCCGGCTCCCCCACGACTCCACACGCGCTGCCGGCGGTGCAGGAAGATAGCCGTCCGCGAACGGAATCGTATCGGGGCGCGTCCCGAACGCCAGCGGCAGGCTACCGAGCGGGCAGTGCAGGTCGAACGCCAGCGACGGCGTCGACGACCGGTCGATACAATCTGCGACGCCGCCGATCCCGGCCAGCAGCGGCCGGACTGCAGACTTGACCTCCAGAATCACCCGAGCCCCGAGCGCGGCCACCATGGGCGCGTAACGCGCAAGCTGGATGGAATCGCCCAGGGCCTCGTCGGCATGAAGCAGGATGGTCCTGCCCTCGAGCGGGTGGTCGCCAAGCCAGCGTGCTTGCGGGAAGCCGCGCTCCGCAAGGCCCAAAGACGGCGCCTTCCAGCGGGCCTCGCGTCCAAGCCAGCCCCGCTCGAAATCTCCCGTCAGCATCTGCAGCAGCGCGAGATTCCAGATCGTATCCGCATTGTCGGGGGCGACCGCCAGCGATCGGTGAAACGTCGCGAAGGCCTCATCCAGCAATTGCAGGCTCCACAGCGCCCGCGCCTTTTCGTTGAGCGCCGCGGAAAAGTCAGGACGAAGCGCGAGCGCGCGATCGAAGCTCGCAAAGGCCTGCTCCATCCGGCCCAGTCTCGCATGCAGCGTGCCGAGATTCTTGTGCGTCTCGGCTTCGCCAGGGTTGAGCGCGATCGACCGCTCGAAGTCGGCCTGCGCCTCCGCAAACCGGCCCAGCCGCTGCAGGCAAAGCCCGCGCGTCTGATACAGAGGTGCAACATCGGGATTGAACTTTTCGAATGCGTCGAAGCATTCCAGGGCTTCGGCATACCGGCCGAGCTTGAACAGCGATTGGCCCTGCTTCGCGGCCTCCAGGCTCTTAGCGGTCACCAGATGCTGCGACGCGACTTGTGGGGATTGCCTGGCCGCGGCCCGGCGCTCTTGGCGGTTCATGAGCTGACCAGAAATGGAGACGACGTCCCGTCGCGCTATTTTCTGGTGCCAGGCTGGTGCGAGGCTGGCGCAGCCTGAAAGGCTCCCGCAATGAAAGAGGCCGCCTTCGCGGCGGCCTCAGTTCTGTTGTTACCATCGACCGGGACCGACGCCGATCGTGACGCCAGGCCCGTCATATCCGCCGTCGTAATAGCCGCGGTCATAATAGCCGCGATCATAATAGGTGCGGGCCGGTGCCTGATAGTAGCCGTAGCTATCGCGCCACCTTGCGTGGCGGTGACGACAATTTCCAACGCCGGCCATCAACTGACCACCACTCATGGCGGGGCCTTCGGCGCCGACCGCGTTGTTGCCTGAGCTTGTGCAGGGACCCGGGCCTTGCGCGAAGCTCGGGGTCGCCATCGCAGTCACCGCGATGGTCGCGGCAATCACGCCAATGCTTGGAACGATCTTCATGTCTGTCCTCCAGTTTCGAGAGGGATCAACGACGCGTAGCTGCCGACGTTCCCTGCGATGCGCCGATGCGAGGGATGCGGAACATCGGAGCCTCCGTCTTCGCAACCGGGCGGTTCCAGCTCTGTGCAAAATCCTGCGCGACGTCAGCCTGGTGGGGTTCCGTACGGATCGCGTTCGGCCAGGAACTGGCTGATGGCGTCAAAGGCCTGCATGCGGTTCTTTTCGAGCAGCACCATATGGGTGCCTTCGCCGATTTCCACCCATCGCTTGTACGGCGCCCGTTTGAGCGAACTGAACAGATCCTGCATCGTGGCCATGGGCACATCGCGGTCCCATTCGGCATGAACGAGAAGCACGGGGACGCGGATGTCGTTCGGATCATAGTAGGCTTTGCCGGCGCCCCAGTAATCGCGGATATCCTGGATCGGACCATTCACCGCGCGCATCACGCGGGGGCGCTCAGCGTTCCCCAGCGGATCTGTTGCGAGCGAGGCTTCCGCCCAGCGCTCGAACCAGCCTTCCGGGATCAGGCTCGCGCGTGCCGCTTCCGGCGCCGCGGTGAGCCAGCGCTCCCTGAAATCGAGCACGGCGACCCTGCGGTAGCCACCGAGTGCGCCACCGGAATCAATCGGGGCAGGGGTGTTCAGCAGCCACAGCGGCGCGACCAGCGCCAGCCGCGCGACCTTGTCGTTGTTGCCGGCGGTATAGGTCCCCGCCACCGAGCCGCCCCAGGACATGGCGACGAGATTGAGGCGCGGGATGCCGCGGTGCGCGAGGACATAGTCGACCGCGCTGGCGAGGTCGCGCACCGCGACATCGGTGCGAACGAGCGGCGCGGAGTCCTGCGCCGGCGCGTCCATTTCAGCCGGCCGGGTCGATCCGCCATAGCCGCGCACGTCGAGTGCGAACACATCAAAGCCCTGCGTGGCGAGATGATCCATGAAGGAGCGGCCACCGAGCGGCACGTCGAACAGACTGGCCGACGAATAGGTCGCGCCAGGGACCATCAAAATGGTCCGCTCGGCGGAGAAAGTCTTTTGCGCACTGGCGCGCTTGTTGCGCAGGTGAAGCGAAATCCCCGGCGTGTCGCTCGGGACGGTGAAATCCTCGACCACGAGGTCGGGCCTGTATCCATGTGCAGGAATGGTCTGGTCCATCGTCATTCTCCTTCCGTCAGAGGAATTGCCAGGCGAAGCGCTCGCCGCTGCGCGTGATGCGCCCAGTGGAGGACTGCGCGAAATGGGTGGTGAAGACGGTTGCGCCGCTCTCGGCCGCGTCCTCCAGCACGAATTTGCGCGAGCGAAGTGCTGCGTCGGGAAATTCGCAGAAGCAGGAATTGAGCGAGGGCTCGTAGACCTGGAGCGGGTGATGCATCACGTCGCCCGCGAACAGGGCTTGCTCGCCGCGAGAGACGAGGCGGATGGAGGCGTGGTCGACACTGTGGCCTGGCGTCGGGATCAACGAAATTCCCTCCAGGACCTCGCCGCCGTCGACGGTGACGAGCCGTGCCAGGCCGGCATCGATCACCGGGCGTACGCTATCGTCATAGACGCGGTCGGCGGGCTTGCGCAGGGCAGGGCCCAGGGCCGGATTCGTCGCTGGTTCCTCACCATTGGCCAGGCTCTCGCCATAAGCCTGCTCGATGCGAGAGAAGATGTAGATCGCGTTGGGAAACGTCGGCAGCCAGCGGCCGTCGATAAGGCGCGTGTTCCAGCCGACGTGATCAGCATGGACATGGGTGAGGAGCACATAGTCGACCTCCTCGGGCCTGACGCCGGCAGCTTGCAGCCGCGCGAGGAAGGGCTCGTTGAGCCGGTGCAGCGGCGGAATGTCGGGCCTGTTCTTGTCGTTGCCGGTCGCCGTATCGATCAGGATGGTGTGGCGCGGTGTCTTGACCAGCCAGCTGTGGATGCTCTGGATCAACGTGCCGGTCGTGGCATCGAACGAGCCCGCCTCGAGCCGCGCGCGCTGGCGCTGCAGCGCCTCCGGGTCCGCGCCCGGATAGAGCATGTCGAACTGAAAGGCCGCGAGCGACAGCTCGTCGATCCGGGTGATGGTGGCATCGCCGACGCGATAAATCTTCGTCTCCTTCGTCACTGAGCGTCCTCCGCTTCCGTCGGCGCCGGATCCGGCGAGATTGCCGAGATCCCGGACCTGCCGCCGTGGGCGGTGAGGTACGCGCCTGACTCCGCGTCCGGGAGGGCCGTGGGCTCGATACGTCTCATCGATGCCGGTGATATCAGGGCCTTGCGGCGGGCTGCTTTTCATGCCCGCGTGAAGGCCTTAACCTCTCTCGGTGCGGCTCATGCGGCCGCGATCTTCTTGCCTTGAACGGAGGTGCCGCGATGGCGGATGTCGAACGCGGTCCGGGCCGGTCGGCCGACGATGCCGACCTCGCCGAGATCGACCTCGGCCTGTTGCTTGCGCTGGAGGCACTGCTGCGCGAGCGCAACGTCACCCGTGCGGCATTGCGGCTGAACATCGGGCAGCCGGCGCTGTCGGCCCGGCTGAACCGGTTGCGGCAGGTGTTCGACGATCCGCTGTTCGTGCCGGCAGCGGCGGGACGGGGCGTGGTGCCGACAACGCGAGCCCTGGAGCTACAGACGGAACTCGCCGAAGTGCTCGGCAGGTTGCGCCGCATGGTGGAGGGGCCGGCCGCTTTCGACCCGGCGCGGGATCAGCGCACCTTCGTCGTTGCCATTCACGAGAATCCGGCGGTGACACTGGCGCCAGGTTTCGTCGCTCAATTGACCGCGATGGCGCCCCGCACGCGGCTCGCTCTCGTTCATCCCACGCCCGACATCGTCGATCGCCTTGAACGTGGCGAGATCGATATCCTGGTCACGGGACCCGGCGGGACCAGCGGCGAGCTGATGCAGCGTCCGCTGTTCGAGGACAGCTTCCTGACCGCGCAGCGCAAGGGCCATCCGCGCGGCACAGACGCGCTCGATCTCGACACGTTTTGCGCATGCGATCATCTGCTGATCTCCGCAGATGGCGGCGGCTTTGCGGGCCTGGTCGACGACGCGCTATCAGCGCTCGGCCGCAGCAGACGTGTCGCGGTCTCGATCCAGACTTATGCGCTTGCCCCCGTCATCCTCGCGCACAGCGATTGCATCTGCACCCTGCCGCGGCGATTCCTGATGCGCTTCGCCCACGAGCTCGATCTGGCGCCGCCGCCGCTCGAACTGCCGCCCGCCCGCATCGTCGCGCTCTGGCATCCGCGCAACCAGGAGGACGCAGGGCACGCCTGGTTGCGCGATCGCCTCTACCAGGCCGCTGCCGCCACGTGATGCGGTCAATCAATCTCAAGGTCCAGCAAGCGCGCGAATTGCTGCCCGGCATGCATGTCGCGTTCCTGCATCCAGCCTTGCGGATGCGGGCGCGGATAGGAAATCTTGATCACGTGCAGATTGTCGACCGGGATGCGTTTGACCAGGTCGGGATTGGTGCCGAACAAGCGCGCAAATGTCTGCGGTGACAGCGCCGGCGTATTGCGATAGCGCCTGAAATTCTCCTCGCCATCGAAGAAAAGGTCGACCGTCACCCAAAATGGCCCGGCATTCTTGGAGCGGACGTGGCGGCAGATGTCGCTGAGCTTAGGCATGGAGTGCCCCCTTGTTCGCATCCGCCGGGTCGATGCTCACGCTGCGCACGAGCTCGAAGGCGTCGCTCGTTTGCACGACGTGGTTGAGAACGAACTCATACACCTGGCCGCGCGGAATTTCGGCTGGCGTAAACGGGAATGCATAGCTCGGCATCTCAATGCCCGGGCGCAGCGGCGTGTGGAAGAAATAGGGGTTGCACGCCTTCGCCATCCGGTTGGCGAGGTCCTGCGTCGGCGCCGTGACCACGAACATCACGCCGACATCGCGCGGCGGGACCGTGTCCCGCGGCACCGGCCGGCCGGACGTGCCGTTCCACCCATAGATGCGCAGCGACACATCGAAGCGAACAGCTTCGTCACCAAAGGTCTTTCTGATGCGCCCTGTCAGGGTCTCCAGCATGAGATCGTGGAATTCGTCGAGATTGGCGAGCACCTCCGGATCTTCGATGCCGATCAACATGATCGTCTGGAAATCACCGCCGCGGGCGCCTTCGAGCTTCATGGTGTAGGGCTTCGGCGTCCAGCGCGAGCCGGTGACGCGGGTGATGCGGTTATCGACCCAGCGATAGTCTGCATCCCGGGCATCAAGCACGCCGCCGGGCTCGGTCAGCGTGAACGGGTCGCTGTTTTCGTACAACAGGTGCGCGGACACGGTCTCCGGCGAGCACTGGTTGTCGATATCGAGCGGCTCGATCTCGAACGCGTCGCGGCCGACCCGCATCAGCACGCCGCCGAGCCCGGGATTGACCGTACATTGACCGCCGCATTCGGCGATCTTGGCAGCGTGCCAGGCTTGCGCGATGCCGGCGCCGCGCATCAGGGGAACCGCGGCGAGCACCGCCGTGTCGGTCGTGCGTCCGCCGAGCACGATGTCTGCACCGGCTTCCAACGCTGCGATGTACGGCTCGGGCCCCATCAATGCGACGATATGCTCGCAGGATTTCAGGTCGGCGTCGCTGACCGGGCCTAGCGGCGGCAACGGCGTGATCTCTCCTTTGCCGTTCTTCCTGACGAGATCGTCCGCCTTCTGCTCGCTGTAGAGACAGACGATCTTCGGGGCGATGCCGAGCTCGGCGGCCACTTCGAGCGCAATGTCTCGGGTCCAATCGACGCCGCTGTCGGTGCCGCTGGTGCCGCAGCTTCCGACCAGCAATGGAATTTTCGCCGTATACGCTTCCGCCATCAGGATCTGCAGGTCGCGTTTGATGGATTCGCGCTATCGGTCGATCCGGAGTCCACCGCGATGGCGCTGGCGCCGCGGCGGAGGCCATACTGGATTTGCGTGCGATTGACGCCGGCGCCCAGCATTCCCGTCGGGACGATGACGCTCACCGGGTCGGACAGCTTTACACTCTCGGTCATGTACCTGATCACCTCTTGCGACAAATGGAGTTGCGCTAGCGCGCAATGTCTTCAAGCGAACGTCCGCGTGTCAGCGGACCGTAGATGCCAATCGAACCCATCACCACGAACATGCTGAGCGAGATGAACACGAACACCCATTGTGCACCGAAGTCCCTGAGCAGAAATGCGATGATGAAGCTCGTGAACACCGTCGACAGGCGACTGAATGAATAGACGAAGCCGACCGCGCGGGCTCGCACCTCGGTTGGATAGAGCTCGGCCTGGTAGGGATGGTAGGCATACGACATCAGTGTGTTGGCGCCGACGATCAGCGTACCGCACAGGATCAGGAGCGAGGGAACCGTCAGCATGGCAAAGATCAGGCCGAGCACGGCGGTGGCGCCTGAAGCGACGACGATCTGCCATTTGCGCTCGTAGCGTTCGGCGACGGTAAAGCCCCACAGCACAGCCCAGAGCGGAAAGGCCACCGCAATCACGGCGGAGTAGAACAGGCTCTTGGTGATCGAGTGGCCTTGCGCGGCGAGCAATGTCGGCAGCCAGTTGGTGAAGCCGAAGAAGCCGATCGTCTGAAAGAAATTGAACGCCATCAGCATGATGGTGCGCTGCCGATAAGGCGGCTGCCAGATTTCCGCAAAGCTTGCGCGACGCGAGACGCCGACAATTTCAGGCGCAGGCGCCGGCAGCGCATGGCCAAGGTCCTGCTCGAGCTGCCGTTCGATTTCGCTGACGATCCGATCGGCGGCCTCGATGTTGCCGTGCTGCGCAAGCCACCGCGGTGACTCCGGCAGATTGACGCGCAACCACCACACGAAGGCAGCGCCACCTGCGCCGATCAGGACAACCCAGCGCCAGCCCGCAACGCCAAGGGGATCGAGCGGAATCAGCAAATAGGAAACGAACGCAACCAGCGGGATCGCAAGATAGGCGATCGCGTGCATGATCGCCGCCGCCTTGCCGCGCATATGCTTCGGCACGATTTCGACGAGGTAGGCATCGATGGTGACCAGCTCGACGCCCAATCCAATTCCGGCGAGCAGGCGGCACGCGAGGATGCCGTTTGCGGTCGATTGCAGCGCCATCACCAGCGTCGCGATGCTGTAGCCGACCAGCGCCCACAGGAAGATCGTCTTGCGGCCGAAGCGATCGGCGACCGAGGCAAACGCGATCGCGCCGATGAACAATCCAAGGAAGGTTGAAGACGCAAACGCGGCCTGGTCCGGCAGGCCGAACAATCCTTTGGCGCCTTCCGAGAAGATGCCTGATCGCACCAGACCGGTTGGGACGTAGGCGGTCTGATAGAGGTCGTAGACTTCGAACATTCCCGCCAACGAGATCAGGGCTGCGAGGCGCCATATGTGCCTGTTCTCCGGCAGCCGATCGATGCGCGCGGTAATCGCCGCGGCGTGCGCATGCGCCAGCGGCTCGGCTGGCCGATCGGCGATAGCCGTGATGCTCACTTGGACACCCCTGCAGAGTTGACGTTTCTACCTCAGCATATCGAATACAATAAACAGGATTGTCAACAATATCTCATATTGGCAACAATTCGTTGGCCCACGACCGTAATTCTGGTAGTCTTTGCAGGAGACAATTCCGGATCAGACTCATGACGTTACAGCCAGCCAGCGGCGCCCTCGTTGACCAGATCGTCGCCCGCCTTGAACAGGCGATCCTCACCGGTGAGCTGGCGCAGGGGCAGAAGCTTTCGGAGCAGGCCCTGTCCGACCGGTTCGGCGTCAGCCGAGGTCCGCTCAGAGAGGCGATCCGCACCCTCGAGGGGCGCCAGCTCCTCGAACGCACGCCGTTCTCCGGCGTCCGCGTCGTGCAATTGTCGCTCGACGATCTGGAGCAGCTGCTCTCGACGCGCGAAGCGCTCGAGGGCATGGCGAGCCGGCAGGCCGCCGAGAACATGACGCTGCACGAGACACGGCAGCTGCGCGCCTGTCTCGCCGCGGATGAGGACAGCTTTCGTCGCGAAGGCGTGGGCGGCGTGTTCCGTGTCCGCAGCGTCGGCGACGATTTGCACATGCTGATCGTGCGCGGCAGTCGCAACCGCTGGCTCATCGACATCATCTGCAACGAGCTCTATCCGTTGCTGCAGATCTGCAGGTTTCAGAGCACGACGGTGACCCTACGAACCCCGCAGCGAATCGAGGCCGTGCGTCGCGAACACGAAGCAATCATCGTCGCGATCGAACGCCGCGACGCCGATGCGGCAGAAGCCGCAATGCGTGCCCATCTTGTCGCCTCGCGGACGATTCTGATGGCGCAGTTGCGCGGCGAGCCGCCCGCGATCGCTGTCGCCGGAGCTTGAGGCGCGGGCGCGGCGTCAGAGGACGACGTCGCGGTTGACGTTCTTGTAGAGCAGATAGACCGCGTGATTGAGCCCGGTGGGATAGAATTGCTGGGGACAGAACGATCCCATCCAAATGAAATCATCAACCCAGATTTCGTGCCAGCTGCCGCCAAGATAATAGAGGCCTTGCCCCTCCAGCATGAACAATCCGTGCTCCATGATGTGCGTTTCCACCGCCGGGAAGCAGACGCCGGGCTGGAAAAACATCAGGTTCATCTCGAAGTCGAACCTCAGATCGCCCAGCGGCAGCAGGTGCTTGAACCCGCGGCCCTGCAATCCGGTATGGTTCGTCATCGGCATGGATTGCTGCTGGCCGACGATCGCCGTTGGAGCGGCAATGCCTTCGGCTTCCTCATAGCGTTTCTTGACGGCGATGATGCGCGCTGGCGCGGTGGGGCGACACGTCATCGCAAATGACAGGCCGGGCGGTACATAGACAAACGCCCCCGCTCCGAGCGGCACTGTGGAGTCGGAGCCGATGGTCACGTCCACTTCGCCTGCCACGACATAGAAGAAGTGCTGCAGATCCACACAGATCGGCCGGGCCGTACCTCCGGCCGGTTCGATTTCCAGCACGAACTGGACAAAGCCGGCGCCGAGCGATGGTGCTGCCAGAAAGCGCACGACTGTCGATCTCCACGCCGGAAGCCTGCTGACCAACACACCCTCCGGAGGGATGAACGCGAAGTTGCGGCCGACAACGCCGCGATTATGGCCGATCGCTCCGGGAGGAACGACACCGGGTTGGCCGGGTAAATCGCTGGGGTTCATCTGATGTCCTCGATCAATTCGCGGGAGTCCGATTCAACGGAAAGCCTAACGAGAGGCGCCTCCCGGTTTCGGAAACATATGGCGGACGCTGGAGCCGGCTTCGCGTTGCAGCCAGTTTCGGACAGTCATCATCACGGGATCCTTGCGGCGAACGCGCGAATGCAGAAGGTACCACCCCGTCCCTCGCATCAACGGGGGGAAAGACAGCGGAGCAATCAGCCGGCCGAGGTCGAGTTCCGACGTCACCAGACTGGGATCGATCAGTGCAAACCCGAGACCGTTCATGGCGGCATGTGCGGGCAACACGCTGCTGGCGAAATGCAGCATGCGTTGCGGTTGTTCGCCATGCAGTCCGACCATCGCAAACCAGGCGGCCCAATCCTGCGCCGTGTCGTCGGTGGAGATCAGGGTCTCGGTGAGCAAATGGGCCGGTTCGATAAGCCGTCGTTGTGCAGCGAGGTAGGCCGGACTGCACATCGGTATCAGCCGGTCGGCGAACAGGAAATGGGCGTTCAGTCGCGGCCATTCGCCTCGGCCGTGGGCAATCGCCGCATCAGGAGCACCCTCACGCAAAAGATCCGGCAGATCGGGTTGGGTGAGCAACCTGATGGTCAATTCCGGCTGCTCACGATGGAAGCGGGCAAAGCGCGGCAGCAGCCAGCCGGTGGCGAAAGCCGTCGGCGCATTCAATGCGAATGTCGCGCGCGGCCGCTCCGACAGCAGCCGGGCAGTCCCGCTTTCGAGCGTATCAAACGCCTCGGACACGACGGGCAGCCAGGTCCGGCCAAACTCCGTCAGCTCGAGCGACTGCGGGTAGCGATCGAACAGCTTGCGGCCGATTTGGACCTCCAGCGCCTTGACATGCCGGCTGACTGCTCCCGGCGTCACAGCCAGCTCATCGGCGGCAAGCGCAAAGTTGACGTGACGAGCAGCCGCCTCGAAAGCGCGCACCGCGTTGAGCGGCGGCAGACGGCGACGGGCCGGACGCTCGCGTTTCGACAGACGTGACACCGGCTGACCTGCCCTTTCACCCGCCTCGGTGCCGTTTCGAAGCGGTGTCCATGAGGCTTAGTTTTTATCATGCTCAGCCGCAAAACAAGTGGTTTGCTGAAAAAACGCCGGGGACGGTAGGTTCATCGGGTCGATGATGCGGCTCAATGAGCTTGCATCATGGGCCAACGATGCAAATCGGCCGGGAGGCGACCGAACACTGATCAGTCCTGTGATCGATGATGCTTCGCTCCAAAGCTGCGGCGAAGTATCTGGCAACAAAAGAGGTCCTCCGTGGGATTGCGCCATTTTGTGCTGTCAGCCGCGCTTTCACTTGTCGGTCTCGCCGGCGCTTCTGAGGCCGCGCACGCCGAAGACAGGGTGCTGAAAGTCTCGTTGCAGACCGAGCTTCAGGTTCTCGATCCGATCATCACCACAATCAATGCGACCCGCGTGTTCGCGTACCTCGTTTTTGACGAGCTCGTGGCGATCGACAGCGAAGGCCACTACAAGCCGCAGATGCTCTCCGGCTGGGAGGTCAGCTCCGACCGCCTGACTTACACCTTCCATCTCCGCGACGGGCTGAAGTTCAGCGACGGCGCGCCCGTGACGTCGGAGGATTGTGTCGCCTCGATCGAGCGCTGGGCCAAGCGCGAGGGCTTCGGTGCCCAAATGATGACTGCCGCGGACCGATTCACGGTGGTCGATTCCAAGACGTTCGAATTAAAGCTCAAGCGGCCTTTCGCCTTCGTCATCGAGGCACTCGGCAAGCCCGGCCATCAGATACCCGTCATGATGCCGGCACGCTTGGCCCGCCTGGACGCGAACACCGCGGTGCCGGAGGTTGTCGGCTCAGGGCCGTTCATTTTCCTGAAAGACGAGTGGCGCCCCGGCGCCAAGGCGGTGTTCGCCCGCAACCCGGACTATGTCCCGCGCTCCGAGCCGGCAGATGGTCTTGCCGGCGGGAAAGTCGCGAACTTTGACCGCATCGAGCTCTTGAGTATTCCCGATCAATCGACCCGCGCCGCGGCCCTGCAGAAGGGAGAGGTCGATCTTCTGGAGGTCGTGCCCTACGATTACATCGACGTGCTGCGCAAAAATCCCAAGGTGACGATCGGCAAGCAGCCGGCGATCGCCCAGAACATGATTGCGATCAATGTCGATCACACCCACGCGCCTTTTGACAATCCGCTTGTACGCCGGGCGTTGCAGGCTGCGGTCGAACAGAAAGACGTCATGGCTGGTCTGGGACTACCGGCCGACATGTACCGCACCTGCTATTCGATCTACATGTGCGGCAACGACGGAAGTTCGGACGCCGGCACCGAATATTCCCGCGACATCGGGCCGGAGGCCGCTCAGAAGCTCCTGAAAGAGGGCGGCTACAAGGGCGAGCCCGTGGTGTTTCTGCATGCGGGAACATCCGCCATTCTCAATCCGGTGGGCTCCGTGCTGGCCGACCAGTTGAAGCAGGCGGGCTTCAACGTCGATCTGCGGACATCGGACTACGCGACGGTTGCGGCGCGTCGCCTGAAGAAGGCGCCGGTGGCGGAGGGCGGCTGGAGCGTGACTCCGCTGGTGATGGCGGGTATCGATCTGGTCAATCCACTCGCGCAGCAGATGGTGTCGTTGAACTGCCTGGAGAACAATCCCGGCTGGTATTGCGATCCGGCGATGAGCAAGCTGCTGAAGGCGTATTCCCAAGCGTCGAGCCCTGCCGAGAGCAAGAAATATCGCGACGAGATCCAGGCTGCCTTCCACAACAACGTCAACTACGTTCTCGCCGGACAATTTGCGACACCTCCGGCCTACCGTTCGGATCTCAAGGGCATGATCCCTTTCAGCTTCCCGGTGTTCTGGAATGTTCGCCGCGAGTAGCAGGAAGGTACGACGCAATCCGGCGGTCGTCGTCCTGCGTCTTGCCCGGGAGCAACGGTGACATGAAGCCCAGGATTCTCTATCAGTTGACCAGTCCCATGCACCGTACCCTCGGGGTCGAGGAGATCGAGCGGCGCCGCGCATATTTGTCGGAGGCGGCCGCGTCCGATGTCGTCATCGACGTCTGGCCGCTCGCCGATGGGCCGTCGGCCGTCGAGTCCAACGCCGACGCGGCCCGGGTCGTGCCCGAGCTTCTCCGTGCTGTTCCGAAATGGATCGCGGAGAGCTTCGACGCCGTCGTCATCGGCTGCTTCAGCGACCCCGGTGTTGCCGCCATTCGCGACCTCACCGATATTCCCGTCATCGGGCCGGGCGGCAGCGCGATGCACCTGGCGGCTCAGTTCGGCGAACGCTTCTCGGTGCTGTCGTCCGATCCCACGCCCAAAGGGCTGCTCGCGCGCCTTCGTTCTCTTGGGCTCGCCGACGTCTTCGTCTCTGAACGCATGGTCGGCTGTTCGGTGCTCGATCTCGTCCGGAGACCGGATGAAGCCTTCAATGGAATTTTGGCAGCAGCACGCGCCTGTGTCGACGATGGCGCAGACATTCTGGTCATGGGCTGCATGGGGATGGGGTTCACGCCGCAGCTGACGGAACGTCTGCAGGATCGCGTCGGCGTACCCGTCGTCAATTCCGTGCTTGCCGGTCTCAAGATCGCTGAAGCAGCCGTCGGCATGAATCTTCGCCCTGCCAAAGTCTCCGGGAGCAACCGATGACCAGCGCCGCGCTCGCCGATGAGGTCGAACAGTTGAAGGCCGCGGCGCTTGCCTATGAGGCGCGGCATTTTCCGATTCCGGACTTCGTGCTTCCGCCCGGCGTGCGGATGGCGGTGAACTTCACGCTGGATTTCGATGCCATGCTGGCCCGCCGGCTTGCGAATGAGCCGCCGATGCAGCTCGCGAAAGGGGAGTTCGGCGGCCGCATCGGGATTTGGCGCCTGCTGGAAATGTACGAAGCTCACGACATCAAGGTCACGATCTTCACGCCGGGGCGCATTTGCGAGCTCTATCCGGAGGCCCTGCGCCGCGCGGCCAGAGCCGGGCATGAAATCGCCGATCACATGTGGGAGCATCACGTTCCCAAGGACAAGGCGCTCGAGGAGGACCATCTGCTCAAGACCATCGCCGCGCTTGAACGCGTCGCCGGTCGCCGTCCCGTTGGAACCCGCAGCGAGCACAGCCCCGCGCTGCTGCGGCGGCAGGGCTTCATCTACAATTCCTCGACCTCCTGCACCTACACACCGCTCTATCAGGACGACGAGAACGGGATGAACAGGATGGTGCAGCTGCCGGTGCACTTTGCTATCGATGACGCGATGTATTTCAGCGCGAATTGGGGTGGCAGCAAGACCGCCGCGCAAAGGCTGCTCGATCCGGATGAAGTGTTCGAGATGTGGCGAAGTGCCTTCTGGCACCAGTACAGGCTAGGCGGTTATCTCAACTTCATGCTGCACCCCTTCGTGTCGGGCCGTGCCTCCAGAGTCGATATGCTGGAGCGCCTGATCGTCGAGATGAAGAAGCTTCCAGGCGTGTGGTTCCCGACCTGCGAGGATCTGGCGCGGCACGTGCTCGCCCGGCATCCCGCCTGAAAATCGACGACAGCCCGTCAGGACCAGCTCAATGCCCTGGAAGCAGAACTACACGATATCGGACGAAATCGGGATGAAGGATTCGGAAGTCCGCTGGCCGGACGGCAAGCGTTGTTGCTTCAGCGTGGTCGTCGATCTCAGTCCTGCCTCGACACCTTCAGGGATTACCGCGCCCGATATCACGCATCCGACCTCGCTGTTCGGTATCACGGTCGGGCTGCAGAACATCATGCGGCTGCTGCGGCGATATGGTCTGCGCGCGACCTTCGTCGTCCCCGCCGTGATGGCGGAGATCCATCCCGACCGCATCAAGTCCATCCGCGACGACGGGCACGAGATCGCCGCCGGAGGATGGAAGCACGAGGATGTCAGCGCGTTGAGCGTGGAAGAGGAGAGAGAACGGATCGCGCTGACGACATCGACGCTGGAGCGGATTGTCGGACGCCGGCCGAAGGGATGGTTTTCCCTGCCCCGGCAGCAGGACGCGTTCGCCGTCGGCAGCGTGAGCGGTGCGACGATAGGCCTGCTGGTCGATGCCGGTTACGGCTATATGGGCAACGGGCTCGCGGACGATGCTCCGCACTATTGGGTCGCGGACTTCGTGCAGCGCAAGGCTTTCTTGACGCTTCCATACCATTACAGCTGCGACGATCAGTTTTTCCTGATGTTTCCGACCGAAGGCACAGGCCTTGATCGGGTCAATGCGCTGAAGCGAAATTGGCTTCGCGAGTTCGAGGCCCAGTATCGACGCGGTCGGTACTTCTCGCTGACGCTGCATCCGAAAGGGAGCGGCTGGGGACACCACGCCGAGGCGCTCGAAGAGGTGCTTGCATACATCGCGAATTTTCCTGGCCTATGGAATGCTACGGGAGCGGAATGCGCGGATTACTGGTCCGCGACCTATCCCGCGGACACCCATCTTCGCCTGTCCGCTTCGATCTGGCAGGACTATGAGGGCAGCCTGAGCTAACTCCTCGCGAATATTGATGCGGGGCGTTGCAATTATTTTGCGGGAGCATGATGCCGAACCAAACACAGTCAACCGAAGCGGAATCGCTTCTCGCCGGCCTGCGTCGCTGGGTCGAGATCGAAACGCCAACCGGTGACGTCGACAACATGGCGCGACTGCTCGACGTCGTTGCCACAGACTTTGTACAACTCGGCGCCAGCCTGGAGCGAATTCCGGGGACCGATGGAATGGGCGACCATCTGCTGGTCCGGCTGCCGTGGGGGCGCGGGCCGGGCATCCTCTCCGTTTCGCATCTCGATACGGTATGCCCGCCGGGGTCGGTCGCCATGCGCCGCGATGGCGACCGCTTTCATGGTCCGGGCATCGCAGACATGAAGGGGGGCGGCTTTCTGGCCTTCAAAGCCGCTCAGCATATTGCCGGTCTGGTCCATCAGCCGCACCTTCCGCTGACGCTTCTCTACACCTCGGACGAGGAGATCGGTTCTCCGACCTCGCGCCGCATCATCGAGCGGCTGGCGCGGGAATCCCGCTACGCGCTGATCGCCGAGCCGGCCCGCAAGGACGAGGTCATCACCTTCCGCAAGGGCCGTGCGAAATACCGTCTCGACGTCGAGGGCCGGGAAGCGCATGCTGGCTCGGCTCACGCGAGCGGCCGCAGCGCCATCTCGGAGCTTGCTCGCCAGGTCGTGGAGCTTGACAAATTGACCGACTATTCGACGGGAACGACGGTCAATGTCGGGGAAGTCGGGGGCGGCACGGCGCGGAATGTCGTCGCGGGCCGCGCCTTCTGCACCATCGATGTCCGCTTCTCCTCCGCCGAGGCTGGCCGATTGGTTGATGAGACGATCTTGTCCACCGGGCCGATCGGCAGCGACGTCACGGTCACGGCCAGTGGGGAAATTGAAAAGCCGTGCCTCGAACGGACTGCAGGTGGATTGGAGCTGTTCTCGCTCGCGAAATCCATCGCGCGCAAGCAGGATATCGACCTCGTCGAAACCTCGAGCGGCGGTGGCAGCGACGGCAATTTCACCTCGGCTGTCGGCACCCCGACTCTGGATGGTCTCGGTGCGATCGGCAATGAGTGGCACTCGCCGAACGAATATGTCGTGGTCTCCGCGCTTCCACGCCGCGCCGAGCTGTTGCGGCGAATGATCACGGAGCTTGGATCATAGATGAACAGGGTCTCGGTGGCTTGCTCAGCTCGACATCAGCGCGCGCGCGGCGCGGGCTAGGCGGCGGCTGACGGTCTTCTGCCGCAGCGCCTCCGTCCAGTCGAACATGCTTGAATTGACATCATAGTCGCCGCGCTGGGCGTCCGGGATCGCACCGGCCACGATACGTGCGATCAGTTGCGGCAATTCTCGATAGAAAGCCTCGGTGCGATACGGCGGATGCAGCGAGTAGAGCCCGGCGCCCGAACCGAGAAAGTCGATGCGGGAAAGCCCGTTGCGCATCATGGCCGCGGAGATGATCTCCTCCGCCGGCATCGTCAGTGGCGACTGGTGAAACAGTCTTGCCCGGATCCGGCGCTTGAGATTCGGACGCACCAGCTCCAGCGCCCCGACCGACGCATCGAACTTGTTCTGATCAAGCACGAAGATCCGCGTGCTCACGGTGCGAAAGCGGTAGGCCGGGTAGGCGGCGGCGAGCCGCTCGGGCGGCTGGATCCCGGTCAGTCCGGGAAACCCGCCATGCAGATCGCCGAGCGTGCCGTCAGAGCGGGGCGGACCGGGAAGCGGTCCGGCGAACAGTGCACCCGGCGTTGCCGTCAGCCAGCCGATCGCTTCCTCCAGCCAGACCTGGCTGCCGCCGCCGAACAGCATATCGCTGTCCATATGCACCACATAGTCCGCATTCGCCTTCGACAGACCGTAGAAATAGGCATGGAACGGCCCGCCATCGAAGGCCTTTTCCGGATAGGCGCTGGACGTGGAGAAATAGCGCTGCCGCACGGCCGCGAGCGCCGCCGGCGAATAGTCGACCTCGGCGATCTCCGCCTTTGGCGACTTCCGCGCGATGGCCTCCAGCAATGCGAACAGGCGCCGGCGGCTCTCCTCGTAGGCGCCGCCGGCATAGCGGCCGCTCTTGCTCTGCCTGGTGTCGACGGTGAAGACGATACGATCGACCTGATCGCCCCACACCTCGAGCTGATGCGGAAGTATGTGGACCGCATGGCGCACGTCCAGCGGATGCAAATTGATCTGAAGCGCGGATCTGACCTGCATCTCATCTCTCCTTGCCGGTGAACGGGCCGGTCACGTCCAAGAGCAGCCCGCGTCTGAATCAGCTGTTCGAGGGAGGCGGCCTCAGCGGATCGGCCTGGATTTGCACCTTTCCGTGCTTCTATCCGCAATTTATCAAACATGATCCTCGGCAGAAGCCAATTCGCCCTGCGTCGTTAATGAACCGCAGAGCGTCAATGATTGAGTAACCATTCTTGTTAGGCAAGCGCGGGTCAGCGGAGGTCAGCTCTTTCTGATCAACCGCCAGCGACCGGGAGTGGTCCCCACCCTCGCCGAGAAAGCTCTCGTGAAGTGGCTTTGATCGGAGAAGCCGCATTTGATCGCAATGTCTATGAGCGGCAACGAGGAGCCGACGAGCAGGCGCTTGCTTTCCTCGATGCGCTGATCCATCAACCAGCGATGCGGCGGAGTGCCGGTGCTGATCTTGAAGGCCCGGGCAAAATGGGCCGTCGACAAGCCGCATTCGGTCGCGATGTGTGCCAGGGAAACCTCCCCGTCGAGATGAGCGCGTATGAGGTCCTTTGCGATGCGAAGCTGCCAGGGTGTCAATCCGCTGCGTTGCAGGCGATCGACGGGAAGAATGCTGGTGTAGGTGTGAAGGAAATGCGTGTTGAGCGCCATCGCAACAGAGCCAACGAACAGCTCGTTGGCCTCGTGCGGCCGCTCAAGCGCGGGCAACAGGCACTTGCCGAGATGCGCCACGACAGGATCGCGGATGTTCGTACCCGCCGCAATGTCGAACCGAACGTGCGCAGCCTCAAGCTCGCTCGCAAGACCACTCAACGCGCTGTGCGGCAGATACAGATAAAGAAAATCGAACGGATCCTGGAAGCGAACGATCGTCTCGCATCGCAGGTCGTAGATGCTCGTCTCGTCCTTCGCGGCGCCTTTGCGGGCATGGCGTCCATCAACCCATGCCTCGGCCCTTTGACGTCGCAGCCGCAGACACAGCGCGAACGCTGCATCGGGCGGTGACGGCAAAGTTGGATCGCTGGACGGCCCGAAATGGGTCATCCGCACCGCGGCGAACGTTCCCTTCTGGAGTGACTTGACGAGGCCCGTGCTGGGCTGCCGGATCATCGGGAATAATGTGGCGAGCCGCTCGCCATAGAGTCCGCAATCGTCCATGCTCTACGTTCGACGCTCCGCCGGCAACGACCCCCAGTCATTGCCGTCGGCGTATACTCCCTTTGCCCGCGCCATTGCGGGTCTTGATGTGCCGGATCGCTTTATCTCGGATTGGCGTTGGTTCGCAGTCACAAGTTGCACGAAGGTATCTTATTCCCGTCGCCGGCTCGTGGAGAACCGATCCCGGGTGACACGGGCCGCAACGAAAGGCCGGATCTGAGCCGTCGACGATATGAAACTACTGGACCGGGGCAACGTCGACCGAGCAGCCCTCGCTGTTGCCGCTTATGCGCTCTTTCTTGACCGGTCTCAGGTCAGCAAATGCCTCTTCCAAAATCGTGGCCACCTCCAGCAGCGAAATCATCAGCCGGGGCGTTCGCCGAAGCTTTTCTTCGACGGCGGCCGCATGGAGATCGTTCGGCGTTCGCCCGCCGAGCAGTCGCCGCCGCCCAAAGGCGATCTTGTGGACGTTGCCGGAAATATATCCGACCGACTCCCATGACTGTTTCGACTCCTGCAACAGCTCGTCCGCCATTCGCTGCATCACCTTGATGATGGCAATCATATCCCGCCTGGCACCGATGAGGCCGCCATGGCCGTCGCGCTCGATAGCGGAGGCCGCCACGGATTGGCTTTGCAAATCGGCGAGTTGGTCCAATAGCGTCGTGAATTGCGTCCGCGCAACGCCGGCGAGAGCCTCGAGCAAGGACAGATTGCTCTGCATCGACGCGGTTGCGACCTCCGGCTTGATCAGTGTGAAATACATCAAATGCCCCAGAGACAACAAAGCAAACAGATAAGGTGCGATTCTAGGAGGCTTCAATCGAGGGTGCTTGAACGTCTTGAGCCACGATTGATCAATGCAAGCCTCAAGAGCGAATTCGGGAACAATAGGCAACAAGGTCGCGCGCGAGGAGCGGAGCTGAACGCGAGGGGTTACGATGGGGTAGCCCCTTCTCCTCATGGTCAGAATGCCTTAGGACGTGACGAGGACGAGGGGTGAGATGGCAAAGCAGACCGTGAAGAAGCCGCCCGCACTCAAGGGCGTATCGGCGGCCGAACGGGCGCTCGCGGTATTGACCGCGTTCCGCCGCGGAGACGGCGCCTTGAGCCTGGCCGAGCTCGCGGAGCGCACTGGCCTCGTCAAGAGCACGATCCTGCGGCTGGCCTTGTCGCTGCAGCAATACCGGCTGCTCGCGCGCCTGCCTGACGGCTCGTACCGGCTCGATGCGGAGACCTTGCGCCTCGGCACGGCCTATCAGCAGGCGTTTCGTCTGGCCGACCACGTCATGCCCGTGCTCGAGCAGCTCGCGGCAAAAACCGGCGAGACCACGTCCTTCTATGTCCGCGATGGCGAGGAGCGGCTGTGTCTGTTCCGGGTGGAGAGCAGCAATCGTATCCGGATGACCGTGCAGCCGGGCGATACGCGTCCGATGGACAAGTCTGCCATCGCGCAAACGCTGCGACGATATGAGGCCGGGCCGCCCGGGCCGGATGACGAGCTGCCGCTGTTCACCTCCGGCATGACGGATCCTCATGCGGCCGCTCTCGCCATGCCCGTCTTCGGCATCGGCGACTCCCTGATCGGGGCGCTCGCGATCTCAGGGCCGGTCAGCCGGCTCACGAGCGCGCGGGCGGAGCAGATCAAGCCGGCGCTGGTCGAGGCCGCAAGCAAGCTGACCCTGGCCTGCGGCGGAACTCCGTCCTCCGGCACGGCGAAAAGCGGACGCAGGCGAGCCGGTTCTGCTTAAAACGAAACGCGGTTTCGTTTTAGCTTGCGACGTTGGCTTCGGCGGGCGACAATCCTGCCCAACTCTATGTTCTGCCAAGCGCGTCACAAAGGCCAGCCCATGACATTCTTCAGCCCGCCGCGCCGGATCGAGACCAGCATCTTCACGCGACTGCCTGATCATCTTCGCAAACCGCGCCGCACTGCCTGGGCCGATGCCAATCAGGCCGGACGCGAGATCGACTCCTTCCTCGAAGGGCCGTCCTTCGATCGGCAGGGGCGGCTCTACGTCACCGACATTCCCCATGGCCGCATCTTCCGCGTCAGCGCTGACGGGGTGTGGGAGCTCGTGTCCGAATATGATGGCTGGCCGAACGGCCTGAAGATCCACCGCGACGGCCGCGTGTTCATCACCGATTACAAGCGCGGGATCATGCTGCTCGATCCCGCCAGCGGCAACGTCACGCCGTTCCTGGAAACGGCGGCGAGCGAGAGCTTCAAGGGCGTCAATGACCTCGTCTTCGCACCTTCAGGCAATCTCTATTTCACCGACCAGGGCCAGACCGGCATGCATGATCCGACGGGCCGGGTCTGGAAGCTCACGCCGGACGGCCGGCTCACCTGCCTCATCAACACGATCCCGAGCCCGAACGGCATCGTCGTTGATCCCGAGGAAAGCTTTCTGCTGGTCGCGGTGACGCGCGCCAACCAGATCTGGCGCGTGCCGCTGCCGGCGAGCGGCCTGACCACCAAGGTCGGCATCTTCTCGCATCTGCACGGCGGCCCGGGTGGTCCCGACGGACTGGCGCTGGATGACGGCGGCAACCTTCTGGTCTGCCACACCGGTTTCGGCTCGGTCTGGCGGTTGTCGCCGCTGGCCGAACCGCTCGACCGCATCGTCTCCTGCGCGGGCGTCGGGACCACCAATCTTGCCTTTGGCGGCCCAGAGCGAAAGAGCCTCTTCATCACCGAGAGCCGTACTGGAACGCTCCTGCGTGCCGAGCTCGAAACGCCGGGCCTGGCGATGTTCTCGCACGCCGATTAGTCGCTCACCCACACACACGGTGTCATCGCCCGGCCAGTGCGCAATCGCGCACTAGGACCGGGCGATCCAGTACTCCGAGCCGGTTGTGATTGAGCCGAGAAGCTGCGGCGTACTGGATGGCCCGGTCGAGCCGGGCCATGACAGTAGAGATTGGGGCGGCGACGACGCGCCAACCGACGGGCGGAGCTCCACTTTTTTGGGAACCCCCATCGAGCGCCCCACAAAATGAAACGCCGTTGCAAAACAAATTGCAACGGCGTTCTGTTTTTGCTAAGGCGCTTCCCATGGCCGGGACAACACCGGCGCCCCGGGAGGGAACCCATGGCAAGCGTCGCTGCCGCTTCAGTCCAACAGGGCTTCACAGCCGAGGAGGAGAAGATCCTCGCGAAGGTGCTGTGGCGGATCGTGCCCTTTCTGCTGCTCTGCTACATCGTCGCCTATCTCGACCGGGTCAACGTCGGCATCGCCAGCCTGACGATGAACGGCGATCTCGGCATCTCGCCGTCCGCATTCGGCTGGAGCGCCGGACTGTTCTTCTTCGGCTATTTCCTGGCGGAAGTGCCGAGCAACCTGGCCTTGCAGGCCGTCGGCGCCCGCAAATGGATCGCCCGCATCCTGATCACCTGGGGCCTGATCTCGGCAGCAACGGCGTTCGTGGTCGGCCCCGTCAGCTTCGGCGTGATGCGCTTCCTGCTCGGGCTTGGCGAGGCCGGCTTCACGCCCGGCGTGTTCCTCTATTTCACCTACTGGTTTCCGGCGCGCATCCGCGGCACGGCGACGGCGGCATTTCTGCTCGGCATCCCGATCGCGAACATCATCGGCGCACCGATCTCGAGCTCGCTGCTCACCCTCGATGGCCTCGGCGGCCTGCATGGCTGGCAGTGGCTCTTGATCCTCGAGGGCCTGCCGGCGACCCTCCTGGGAATCGTGTGCTTCTTCACGCTCACGGACAAGCCGGAGCAGGCCAAGTGGTTGAGCCCTGACGAGCGGCGTTGGCTCGTTGAGGTGCTGGCAGCAGAGCGCGAGGCCATTGCCACAAAACATCCCTCGCGACTCAGGGACGCCTTCATCAATTGGCGGGTCCTCGTCTGCGCCGCCGTCAATTTCTGCGCCATCATCGGCTCGGTCGGTCTCGGGCTGTGGATGCCGCAGATCATCAAGGGCCTCGGCTTCGGCGTCGTCGCCGTCGGCTTCATCGCCGCCATTCCCTATATCTGCGGCGCCATCACCATGATGCTGTGGGCGCGACTGTCGGACCATGGCGGCGAGCGCAGTTGGTTCGTGGCATCAGGGCTGCTCGTCGGCGCGGCCTCGCTGATCGTCTGCGGCTACGCGACATCGTCCGCGCTGGTTTCGATCGTCGCGCTCTGCGGCGCCGTGATCGGCATCATGTGCTACCAGTCGACGTTCTGGCCGATCCCGTCGAGCTTCCTCACCGGCAGCGCCGCCGCCGGTGGCCTCGCCATCATCGTCTCGATCGGCAATCTCGGCGGCTTCGTCGGTCCTTATCTCATCGGCGTGATCAAGCAGTCGACCGACAGCTTCTCCTGGGCGCTGATCTCGGTGGCTGCGTTTCTTGCCCTGGCCGCCATCCTGATCCGCCTGGTTGGCGCCAGTCTGCGGCGACAGGCCGGAACGGCTGACGGCCGCACCGGCCCCATCGCATCCCTCTCGAAAGGAATTTGAAAATGAGCGAACGACAGCAGTTCCGTCTCGGTCTGGTCGGTTATGGCGAGATCGGCAGCACGCTGGGCAAAGGGCTGCGAGAGGCCGGCCTGCAGCAGATCTTCTGCTACGACAAATACGCCTTCGACGGTCCGTATGCCGATCTGATCCAGGGCCGAGCCAGGGCCGCGGGCGTGACACTGGTCAGGTCCAACCGGGAATTGGCCGATGCGGCGGAGCTGATCTTCAGCGTCACGCCGGGCTCGAGGTCGCTCGAAAGCGCTGATGCCTTCGCGCCTGTTCTCGATGGCCGCCACACCTTCCTCGACTTCGCCTCGGCCACGCCGAAGGTGAAATACGGCGTCGCCGAGCGGCTCGCCGGCACCGGCGCCACGCTCGGTGACGGCTCCATCATGGGCACGCCCAAGCACGGCTATGCGATGCACATGATGTCGAGCGGTTCTGCGGGGCAGCGCGTGGTCGACCTGCTGGTGCCCTGGGGCATGAGCATCGAATTCGTCGGCGAGAAACTCGGCACGGCCTCCGGCATCAAGATCCTGCGCTCCGTCCTGATCAAGGGCATCGAGGCGCTGATCGACGAGACGCTGCTGGCGGCCCGGTCCTACGGCCTCGATGAGACGGTATTGGCCTCGGCCTCGAAGACGCTGACGCGTCCGTTCATGGACACGGTCGAGAGCCTGACACCGTCAGGCGTCATCCATGCCAAGCGACGTACCGAAGAGGTCGAGATGGCGGCCGAGGCGGTCGAGGATGCTGGCATCGAGCCGCTGATGGCGCGCGCGACCGCGGCGCGGCTGCGCTGGAAGGACAGCCTCGGCCTGAAGGAGCATTTCAGGGGCGTCGTTCCCGAGAATTACAGGATCGCGATCGATGCGATCGCGACCAAAATGCAGGCCAGCGCGAAAGCAGCCGAATGAGCCAACAACAAAAAGCAAAAAGGGAGAGGAACGTGACGGCTGCTCGGACGGACATCGACCCGATAGAGAAGGCGACGATGCGCAGGGTGATCCTGCGCCTCGTGCCGTTCCTGATGATCTGCTACTTCTTCGCACTGCTCGATCGCGTCAATGTCGGCTTTGCGGCGTTGCAGATGAACAAGGATCTCGGCCTCACGCCGGCGACGTTCGGCTTTGGCGCCAGCCTGTTCTTCGTCTCCTATTTCCTGGTGGAAGTCCCCAGCAACCTGGCGCTGCAGAAAGTCGGCGCGCGGCGCTGGATCGCCCGGATCATGATCACCTGGGGCCTGGTGACGGCGTGCATGGCGCTCGTGGTGGGGCCGTATTCGCTGTACGCGATGCGCTTCATCCTGGGCGCGGCGGAGGCCGGCTTCTTTCCCGGCGCTATCCTTTATCTGACCTACTGGCTGCCATCCGAATATCGCGCGCGCATCCTGGCGACCTTCACGGTCTCGATCCCGCTTGCGACCTTCCTGGGGTCGCCGCTATCCGTCGGCCTGCTCGAGCTTGACGGCGTGCTTGGCCTGCGCGGCTGGCAGTGGCTGTTCATCCTGGAGGGATTGCCGACCGTTTTGCTCGGGCTCGCCTGCCTGTTCGTCCTGACCGACAGGCCCGAAGGCGCGGCCTGGCTGACCAATGAGCAGCGCGGTTGGCTGACGGCCCGCATGGCGGCGGATGCAGCCGCGCGCAAGCCGGTCGGACATCTCTCGCTCTGGCAGCTTGCCACCAATAAATATTTCCTGGTCATGGCCCTGGTCTGCTCCGGCGCGTCCGCCACCGGCAGCGTGCTGTCGGTCTGGCAACCGCAGCTGCTGAAATCGTTCGGCCTGTCGAATCTGCAAACCGGCTTCGTCAACGCGATCCCCTACGGCATCGCGACCGTGCTCATGGTGCTGTGGGGACGGCATTCGGACAGCACGGCCGAACGGCGCTGGCACACCGCGATTCCGCTGCTGTTCGCCGCCGGCGGCTTCACGGCATTGAGCCTGACCGGAACGGCAGTCGCGCCGACCATCGTCATGGTGACGTTCTGCCTGGTCGGCGCCTATGCCTTCAAGGGGCCGTTCTGGGCGCTGTCGGCGAGCTGGCTTTCGACCAGCACGCTCGCGGCCGGCCTCGCCGGCATCAACGCGATCTCCAATCTGATCGGCGGCGGCCTGATGGTGAACGTAGTCGGCCTCGTCAAGGAGCGGACGGGCAGCTTCGTGCTCGGGATGCTGCCGCTGGCGCTGCTGTGCGCCGTGGCCGCGACCTTGGTCCTCGTGCTGGGTCGCAACGTCGCGCGCGCGGCCGACATGGTGGCGGTGAAATCATGAGCGAGCACGGCAAGTCATCCCAGCGCACCATCACCCGGCGCGGCGTTCTTGCAAGCATGCTGGCTGTGAGTACGGGCGCCTGGGCCGGCGGGGTCGAGCAGGCGGTGCCCAACAGCACGGGGTCGGCGCCGCCGCGCTTGAACGCGCCTGCGAATGCGTGCGATTGCCATCACCATATTTACGACGAACGGTTTCCTGTTTCGCCGCATTGGCACCAGGGCTTTCCGCCTGGTGCGACCGTCGCCGACTATCGAAATCTCCGGCGCCGGCTCGGCATCACCAGGAGTGTGGTGGTGCAGCCGTCGACCTACGGGGTCGACAACCGGTGTCTCGCGGACGCGCTGGGCCAGCTCGGCGCCTCGTCACGCGGCGTTGCCGTCGTCGATACCGATGTCGAGGAAGCAGAGCTGCGCGCGCTGGCCGAGGCCGGCGTCCGCGCCATCCGCGTCAATTTCGTCTCTCCGCAGAGCTGGGGCACGACAACGCCGCAGATGCTTGCCGCGCTTGCCAGACGAGTCGCCCCGCTGGGCTGGCACGTGCAGATCCTGATGACCGGCGATCAGATCGTCACGCATGAGAAAGTCATCCGGTCGCTCCCCACCAAGGTGGTGATCGACCATCTCGGGCGTATTCCCCAGCCCGATGGCCTCAAGCATCCTGCGTTCGCCGCTGTCCGCCGCATGCTCGATGAGGGCCGCACCTGGGTGAAGGTCACCGAGCCCTACGAGGACAGCAAGCTCGGTCCGCCCTATGCCGATTCCAGCGAGGTGGCGCGTGCCTACGTTCAGGCCACGCCAGAGCGCATCCTGTGGGGCACGGACTGGCCGCATCCGACCCAGCGCGGCACCAAGCCTGACGATTCTTTGTTGCTCGATCTTCTCGCCGACTGGGCACCGGACGAAAAGACGCGCCGGCGCATCCTGGTGGACAATCCCGCCGAGCTGTTCGGCTTCTAATCCAGCCGCTGAAGCGAAAGCATCTCAGTCGATGCCTTCGCACTTCAGCTCGCGCAATTGCTTGTCCACCCAGGAGGCGTCGTGGGTGCCGGCCTCGATATTGGCCATCTGCTTCTGCTCGGCCTCGAACTTCGCCGTGGCCGCCTTGAATACCGCCTCGGTCTGATCGAACGGCACGCACAGCAGGCCGTCATCGTCGCCGATGATGAGGTCGCCGGGCTCGATCACCATGCCGTCGATCGCGATCGCAACGTTGATCTCGCCGGGGCCGTTCTTGTAGGGGCCGCGATGCGTCACGCCGGCCGCGAAAACCGGAAAGGTCTGGCCGCGGATGAAGCCGGCATCGCGGATCGCGCCGTTGATGACGAGGCCGGCCACACCGCGCTTGACCATCTGCATCAACATCATCTCGCCGGTAATGGCATTGGTGAGATCGCCGCCGGCATCGACGACGATGACGTCGCCGGGCTCGGCCAGCGCGATCGCCTTATGCACCATCAGATTGTCGCCGGGCGCCGTCTTGACCGTCAGCGCGGGACCCGCGAGCCCGCCGCTCCTATACATCGGGCGAAGCCGCGCACCGCCGGCCGTCAGGCGCGACATGCTGTCGCTGACATTGGCGACCGGTAGCTGCGCGAAACGCTCGACCACCTCAGTGCCGATCTTCCTGGTGCGCTTCAAGATTCTGAATCCGACGGGCATGAATGGTTCTCCAATTGGTCGGAAAATTTATAGAACGCCGTTTCATTATTCGCAATGCGCGTCATCGATCGCTTGGCACGCGGCGCGAATTGCCGAGTTGAGCCGGTGGAACGATCGAATGACGGGCGGCAAAATCGATCAGGGCGCCGCGCGCGGGACTGTCGGGCTGCAGCAAGCCCCTGTGCGTGCCGAACAAGGTCACGGCCACTTCGATCTCGCCTTGCCAGTTCGTGATCGCGGACGAGATCGCGACCAGGCCCGGAATGTAGCGTCCGTCGACATAGGCAATGCGTTCGCGCCGGATCTTCATCGTCACGGCCTCGACACTTGCCATGTCGGGATTGAGATCCGGCCAGCTGACGCCTACGGAGGCGGCACGCTCGAGTTCGCTTTGCAGCCGCACGGCCAGTTGCGGGGGCGGCAGATAGGAGAGGAAGACGCGTCCGGTCGCGGAGTCCAGCAACGGAAACGTGCTGCCCAGACCAATCGACGTGGTCGTCAGATGGGGGCCCCGCTCCAGTCTGACCACGGTCGGGCCGTTGTGACTCCAGACAGCGAGCAGCGCGGCATGCCCTGTGGTCGCGGCCAATTCCTCGAGTTCATCGGAGGCGCGGACGACGAAATTGTTCCGGCTGATGGCCGCGACCCCCAGTTCGGCGGCTTCGCGGCCGAGGTCATAGCGGCCGGACCGCTCCTTCTGCACGGCAAGGCCGGCATGAATGAAGCTCGCCAAATAGCGATGCACCTTGCTCGGCGGCATGCCGGCTTCCCTTGCGATATCCGATAGCGTCGCCGGCCCATCGAAGGACCTGAGGACTCGCAGGACCGAAAGTGCGGCGTCGAGAGCCTGGATACCGCCAGGGGCCGTCCCGCCGCTCTCGTCGTCAGTCTCTTTCGCCCGCGTCCGTTTCATCTCAACATGTCCTTGAACTCCTGCGGCACGCTCGCACCGCGGAGTTCGCCCGTATCAGTGACAGCGGCCCAGGCGCGCTGTTCGAAGCCGCTCGCAATCTGCACGTTTCCGCTCGACAGCTTGTAGTCGATTCGAAACCGCCGCTCTTGCCACTCGGCCACCTCTGCACGGATCACCAGCTCATCGTCGTAGCGGGCAGGCCCCATGAACTGGGCCCCGACATTGACCAGCGGCGTGACGCTGCCAAAGCGCCGCTTGAGCTCCCGCTGACTCAATCCGCGGTGACGCAGCCAGCGCTGCCAGGTGCAGTCAAACCAGTAGAAGTAGTTGGGATAAAAGACGATTCCGGCTTCGTCGCAATCGCCCCATTCGATCGTGAAAGCTGTCTCGAACATCCGAAAACCCTCCCGGCAAGCCTGTCGGCGCGAAGCCTAAACGCGTCGCGTCCATTCCTCATAAGAAAAATGATTCCTCAGTGCGCAAGAAAGATATTGCATCAGGTGAAATCTATTGCATAATAGGAAACCAGAAGCGGATAATAAACGCAACAGGGAAGGGAAGGTCATGCGGCTCAGTCGCATTGCGGTGATGGGAGGAGGTCCTGCGGGCCTGTATTTCGCCGCTCTCTGGAAGCGTCGGCATCCCGAGGCCCATGTCGATGTCTTCGAGCAGAATCCGGAAGGAGCAACCTGGGGATTTGGTGTCGTCTTCTCCGACAAGGCGCTCGACTTCCTTCGCGCCGATGATTCTGACACGGCCGATGCCGTTTCGGCCCGCATGGAGACGTGGCGCGACATCACGCTTGTTCATCGCGGCGAACGCGTCGTGCTCGACGGCGTCGGCTTCTCCGCGGTCGGGCGGCTCGATTTCATCACGCAATTGACCGAGCGCGCGCGATCCGCCGGCGCAAATCTGCATTTCGGCAAGCTCGTGCGTTCCGTCGACGAGCTCGCAGGATACGATCTGATCGTCGCCGCCGACGGCGTCAACTCGCTGGTGCGACGGAGCTACGAAGGCGACTTCAACACGTCTCTTTCCTATGACGACAACAAGTTCGCCTGGTACGGCACCACCAAGCGCTTCGAAACGCTGACCCAGACCTTCGTCGAAACCGAGTTCGGCTGTTTCAACGCCCATCACTATCGCTATTCGCCGACGATGAGCACCTTCATCGTGGAGTGCGATCGTGCAACCTGGCTCCGCGCCGGCCTTGCCGAGAAGACCGAGGAAGAGAGCAGGGCGCTTTGCCAGAAGGTGTTCGCCGACACGCTCGAAGGGCATCCTCTCGTCGGCAACAAATCGGTCTGGCGCAATTTTCCCTGGCTGTGGAACGATCGCTGGTCACACCGCAACATGGTCCTCGTCGGCGACGCGCTCCACACTGCGCATTTCTCGATCGGATCGGGCACGCGCCTCGCCCTCGAGGACGTCATCGCCCTCGTCAACGCCCTGGACGGCGAACCGCGCAATCTCCGCCATGCGCTGGAGCATTACGAAGCCACGCGCCGCCCGGTGGTGGAGAAGCTGGTCAAGGCCGCAAGGACCAGCGCGGCCTGGTACCAGCGCTTTGCCGACCACATGAAGCTGGCTCCGCTGGATTTCGGCTACAGCTACATCACCCGTTCCGGCCGGATCGACGACAGCCAGCTCCGCGCGATGTCGCCGCGCTTCATGGCGCGTTACGACGCCGGTTCATTGGTCCCCAGCACGTAGCGATGATGAGGAGCGCTGCCATGACGGACGGAATCGACCAAACGCTCTCGAATGCGATCGTGGACCATGTGCCTGATGATGCGCCCTGCGCGCAGGAGATCGGCTTCGATATGCCAGAGCGCTACAACGCCAGCGAAATCCTGTTCGGCAATCTCGGCGCCGGCCGCGCCGACAAGGTCGCGATCTACGCCGCGGCCGGCAACACCAGCTATGGCGAGTTGTGTGCCAGGGCCGCCCAATGCGGCAACGCGCTTCGCTCGCTCGGGCTTCGCCGCGGCGACCGCGTGCTGCTCCTGCTGAACGACACGGCGTCCTATCCCGCGACATTCTTCGGCGCGGTTCGTGCCGGCTTCGTGCCGATGCTGATCAACACGTTGTCGCCCAAGGACCTCATCGGCTTCTACCTGCAGGATTCGGCCGCGCCGGTCGCGGTCGTCGACGCCGAATATGCCGCCCTGTTCGACCGGGAGACGGTCGCAGCAACGCAGCTGCATACGTTGGTGATGCTCAACGGCGAGGTCGCGGTCGAGTCCCCGGTCAAGGTTCTGGGTGGTGACCAATGGTTCGCCCAGTTTCCTTGCGAATTGGATGCTGCGCCGACGTCCCGCGACGACATGGCGTTCTGGATGTACTCCTCGGGCAGCACCGGCCGGCCGAAGGGCATCGTGCATCTGCAGCACGACATGGCGTACACGGCCGACAGCTTCGGCCGTCACATCCTGGGAATCGAGGAGAGCGACATTTGCTTCTCGGTGCCGAAGATCTTCTTCGCCTACGGCTTCGGCAATTCGATCACGTTCCCGTTCTCGGTCGGCGCCAGCACGATCCTGCTGGCCGGGCGGCCCGAGCCTGGCGCCGTCCTGGACCTGATCGAGCGGTTCAAGCCGACGCTCTTCTTCGGCCTGCCGACGCTCTACAATGCGCTGCTGCATCATCCGCGCATCGAAACTGCCGATCTGTCGAGCGTGCGCCTCAGCCTGTCGGCCGCCGAAGTGCTGTCGCAGGACATCTTCAACGACTGGAAGCGACGCTTCGGGCTCGAAATCGTCGAAGGGCTCGGATCGACCGAAGTGCTGCACATCTATCTGTCGAACACGCGCGAGCGGAGGAAGACCGGGACCGCGGGCAAGCGCGTTCCCGGCTATGAGCTCAGGCTGACCACGCCCGAAGGGCAGCCCGTCGCGCAAGGCGAAGAAGGCGTGATGTGGGTCCGCGGTCACTCCAACGCGCCGTGTTACTGGAACAGGCCCGACAAGACCGCGCAGACCATGCGCGAGGCGGGATGGATCTGGACCGGCGACAGGCTCGTCGAGGATGCCGACGGCTTCTTCACCTTCGTCGGCCGCGTCGACGATCTCATCAAGGTGAGCGGCCAGTGGATCTACCCGGTCGAGATCGAGCTCTGCCTGTCGGATCATCCCGCGGTCCGGGAATGCGCGGTCCTTGGCCTGGAGCTTCCCGACCGCCGCATGACCACGAAAGCATTCGTGATCCTTCGGGACGGTCATGCGGCGAGCGAGACGTTGACGCGGGAGCTGCAGGATCACGTCAAGTCGAAGCTGCTTCCCTACAAATATCCGCGCCTGATCGAATACCGGTCCGAACTGCCGAAGACGGGAACGGGCAAGATCGACCGGCAGAAGCTGCGCAGCGCCCCGTTGGTGGCCTGATCGGGCCTCCTCCTTCTCTCAAAGTCTCTTGGAAGTCACAGCCTAGAGCATGATCCGGAAAAGTGTGAAGCGGTTTTCCCTCGCGACAAACGCGGAACGCGTTGCGCGGAGATCATGCTCAAACAAAGAGCTAAAGCGCGATGACGATTCAACCCAATCTCATCGCGCTTTAGAAACCCACGCTCACTGGAGTTCGTGATGTCCGCTGCTGAAGATGTAGACGTGACCGAGGTCATCGAAGAGGCGCGGTTTGGACGCCTCCAGCTTCTGATCCTGGTTCTTTGCGCATGGATCGCGCTGCTCGACGGTTTCGACACACAGGCGATCGCCTATGTCGCACCTGTGATCGCCGAGAAATGGGGGATCGCCATGGCCGGCTTCGGTCCGATCTTCGGCGCCGGCCTCGCTGGACTCGCCGTCGGTGCATTCGTCCTCAGCCCGGCGGCCGACCGGTTCGGCCGCAGGAGCGTGATCCTGCTGTCCGTGCTGCTGTTCGGGATGTTCGCACTCGTCACGGCGCGTGCGACCACGCTGAACGAGCTCTTGGTCTACCGTTTCCTGACCGGCCTTGGCCTCGGCGGCGCCATGCCCAACATCGTCGCTCTGACCAGCGAATACGCGCCTAAGCGGATGCGCGCGCTGCTCATCGCCATCATGTTCTGCGGCTTTCCGCTGGGCTCGACGATCGGCGGCCTGATCAGCGCGCCTCTGATCGGAGCGTTCGGCTGGCAGGCGGTCTTCGTTGTCGGCGGCGTGCTTCCGCTTTTCACCCTGATCGTGCTGTTCGCCTGGCTGCCCGAGTCGATCCGCTATCTCCTGACACGCGAGGTCGCAGATGTCAGGATCGCGAAATTGCTCGCAAGGCTTGATCCTGATATCTCCGCGACCGCGGCGAGCCGCTACGTCGTGCATGGTTCGCGAGGATCTGGCTTCCAAGGATCTGGCTTCCCGGCGACGAAGCTCCTCGCCGAAGGCCGCGCATCGATGACGGTCCTGCTCTGGATCGCGTTCTTCATGAACCTGCTCGTCATGTACTTCCTCGTGAACTGGATGCCTTCGCTGCTCAAGGCGAGCGGGCTGCCCCTCAACATCGCGATCCTCTCGACTGCGGTGCTGAATGCCGGGGGCGTCGTCGGCGCGATCGTCCTCGGCCGCTTCGTCGACCGGCTCGATCCCTATCTGGTGCTCGGCGGCGCCTATCTGGCTTCGGCCCTCTTCATCGCGGGGATTGCCTTCGGGTCGGCCAATGTCTGGACGTTAATGACCTCGACCTTCCTCGCCGGGTTCGGCGTGGTCGGTGCGCAGATCGGCATGAACGCGCTGGCCGCCGGCCTTTACCCGACCGAGATCCGCTCCACCGGCGTGGGCTGGGCGCTGGGTGTCGGCCGCATCGGCTCGATCATCGGCCCGGTCGCGGGCGGCGTGCTGCTCGGCTTCGGATGGGACGCGCAGTCCGTCGTCCTGACCGCGGCGGTGCCGGCGGTGCTGGCGGGCCTTGCGGTGATCGCCCTGCGCCGGCGCGAGCCGTCACTCAAGCTCGTGCCGTCGGCGGCGACACTCCATCACTAACAGCGAGACAGACCATGTCCCATCAAGCCATCATGGCGCCAACCGCCGACACGCCCGAGCGCCGAGCGTTCTACGACAAGATCGACAAGAGAAACCTGACGGCCTTGTGGCTGTCGCTGGCCGATCTCGTCACGCCGGAGCCGAGAAGCGCGTGCCGCCCTGCATCCTGGCGCTTCGACGAGATCCGCGCCTACATGCTCGAGGCCGGAAGTCTCATCACCGCGAAGGAGGCGGAGCGGCGGGTTCTCGTGCTCGAAAATCCCGGTCTTCGCGGCCAATCGAAGATCACGACGGATCTCTACGCCGGCGTACAGCTGGTGATGCCGGGCGAGGTTGCGCCGGCGCACCGCCATACGCAATCCGCGCTACGGTTCATCCTCGAGGGTGAGGGCGCCTACACGGCGGTCAACGGCGAACGCACCATCATGCATGAGGGCGATTTCATCATCACCCCACCCTGGGCCTGGCACGATCACGGCAACCCCAGCTCGAAGCCGGTGTTCTGGCTGGATGGTCTCGACATCCCCGTCATTCAGATGCTGGATGCATCCTTCGCCGAGCATCTCGACGTCGACGAGCAGCCGATCACGAGGCCCGTCGGCGACAGCGACGCCCGCTATGGCCACAACCTGCTGCCGGTCGATCACAGGGGAGGTGGCGGCACCTCGCCGGTGTTCAACTATCCCTATGCACGCACGCGCGAACAGCTCGAACGCTTGCGGCGCGCCGCCGCCTGGGATCCCTGCCACGGCCTCAAGATGCGCTACACCAATCCGATCACGGGCAATCACGCCATGGCCACCATGGCGACTTTCATCCAGCTGCTGCCGAAGGGCTTTTCCACCACCGCCTACCGCTCGACGGATGCCGCCGTGTTCGTGCCGATCGAGGGCCAGGGCCGCAGCATCATCTCGTCTCGGACAGGCGAGGACATCGTGGTCGACTGGAGCAGGCGCGACATCTTCGTCGTTCCGTCCTGGCATCGTGTGCGTCACGAGGCGATCGGCGGCGATGCCGTGATCTTCTCCTATTCCGACCGACCCATTCAGGAAGCTCTGCATCTGTTCCGAGAGGACCGTGGCAATGCCTGACGCCATCTCTTACCCCGACTTCGTTCTGCCTGTGCCGCCGCAAGCCTCCGTCGCCGTCCATCATTCCTCGGCGCGCTTTCCGGTGCGCCGGATCATCTGCGTCGGTCGCAACTACGCGGCGCACGCCCGCGAGATGGGGCGCGATCCCGACCGCGAGCCGCCGTTCTTCTTCATGAAGCCCGCCGACACGGTCGTCGACGACGGCACGACGGTTCCTTATCCGCCGCAGACCAACAACTTCCACTACGAGATCGAGCTGATCGTCGCGATCGGGCAGGGCGGGACGGACATCCGTAACGAGCGCGCGCTCGATCATGTCTGGGGCTATGGCGTCGGCATCGATCTGACCCGTCGCGATCTCCAGCTACAGGCCCGCGAGCAGGGCCGTCCCTGGGACTGGGGCGAGGGTTTCGATCTCTCGGCGCCAATCGCGCCGCTGCGACCGGTCTCGGAAGTCGGCCATCCCAACGCCGGGCGCATCTGGCTTGCCGTCGACGGCACGCTCAAGCAGGATTCCGACATCTCAAAGCTGATCTGGCCCGTGCCTGATATCATCGCGATCTGCTCGCAGTCGATGGCGCTCAAGCCCGGTGACCTCATCATGACGGGAACGCCGGAAGGCGTCGGCCCCGTGCGGCGAGGCCAGGTGATGACTGGAGGAATCGAGGGGCTGGGCGAAATCAGAATACCCGTCGGATAGGATTGTCGGAGCGGAAGAGCGGACCGTCGATCGGCGGTCGACGATGCAAAGCGCAGCACCAAGCGCGCGTGACCTGCGCTCTCTTACCTTAAGTTGTTGTAAATGGCCGACAGGCTATCTGGGTGGCATGCCCGTATTTGTCATGCCCTCCAGTCGCGCCGCTGTTTCAGACAGGGAATTCTCCGCCAGAGAACGAGCCGGTGGGCCGCATCCGCCGTCGGGCTCAAGGCGGTCCTCGTGATGGTTGCGCTGGACACAAGCGCGGGCGCGGTCACGCGCCGGCCGATCATCACGGCAACGATGCCGTTGGTTGTCGGCGGCTTTGTCGTCCTGACCATCCTGCTGTTCTGGCCATGGCTCGGGCACCTGTCATCGGCGCTGATCGGCCCGGAAGAAGACAATATGCAGGATTTCTGGAACAGTTGGCACGCGGCAACAGCCCACGGCTGGCGCGACTTTCTGTTCACGAACCAGATCCGCTATCCCGAGGGCACATCGCTCAGCTACCATTCGTTTGCCTGGCCGCAGGTCGCAGCCGTGATGCTGCTTGGCCACATATTCGGCACCAGCCTCACCGATCTGATCCTCTTCCAAAATTTGACATTGCTGGCCTCTTTTCCGCTCTCTGCTGCGGCGATGTTCCTGCTGGCACGTCATCTCCTGGGCGAGCGCACGGGATACAACGCGGGGGCGGCGTTGGCCGGCTTCGTCTTTGCCTTCAACCCCTGGCACGTGGCGCAAGTGATGCACCACGCTCATGTCGCGACGATCGAATTCCTGCCGCTATTTGTGCTGTTTTATCTTAAGGCCCTCGAAGAGCGGAATTATCTCCATCTCGCCGCGGCAAGCGCGATGATGGCACTCAGCGCGCTGTCATGCTGGTATTATCTGTTCTACGCGTTCTACTTCATGGCTTTTGATCTTGTGTTTCGATGCAGCCGAGATCGGAAATGGCCGGAAAAATGGCAGCTCGCTGCGCCGATGCTTTGCGTGATCGGCAGCATTCTCTTGCTTTCGCCGTGGCTGATACCGATGATCATGGCCCGTGGTCCCGCCAATGCAGGCACCAACGCGTTCGTCGCCGATCTTTTTGCCCTGGTCGTGTTTCCACCCAGCCATTTTCTGGCTCGGCTCGGGGAGAGCATCTATGCCCGCCTGACCGGCAATCCCTGGGAGGCCACGGTCTATCTGGGCCTCGCCAATCTCGCGGCGCTGGCCTGGGCGTTCGCCTGCAAAACCGAGACCGACAAGCGGGTGATGCACTACGCGCTGGTCGGGATGCTGTTCTTTCTCGTGCTTGCCGCTGGGGAGACGCTGCACATCGGAGGGCATCCTTCCGGGCTGCCTCTGCCCTATTTCGTCCTGGCCAAGCTGCCTTTCTTCGGGAATGTGCGCACGCCTGCCCGTGCCATTGTCATGGTCTATATGTTCCTGGGGCTCGGCCTGGCACAAGCCTGCGTGATTGCCGCCCGCCGGATCGGCATCAGGCAACGCGCTTGCATGGCGTTTGCCGCGATTGCGATCCTGTTCGACTTCTTTCCGACGAACCTCACCGCGACACCGATACGCTGCTCGCCCGCGCTCGCTGCGATCGCCGGCGATTCCGATAGGTTCGGCGTCCTGGATCTGCCGCGCGGCTACATTGCGGGGAACATCGCCATGGCACTGTCAGCCTGCCATGGTCATCCTATCGTTGCTGGCGAAACATCACGCAAATTGGGTGTCACGCTGGCCGACCAGCTCGAAACTGGCAATCTTGCGCTCCAGCAGCGTCAACTCACGGCAGCTCATGTCAAATATATCGTGCTGCGCCGCTCCAAGGGCCGCTCCTTCGTCTGGAACGAGACTGACGGCAGTGTTGACGACTATCTGCGAACCTACCCGCAGGTCGGCTCGGACGACGAAGCGATAGTCTTGCGCGTCTACTAACGTGCCATGCCTGGTCTGACATAGACGCTTTCGTAGACGCCGGTGTGGGCCTCCTTCCACCCTCGCTTTGCCACGAGAAACTGCCTTAATTCTTCATGTCCCCTGAGCCATAGCACGGCGTCGATGTGATATTTTTCGAGCACGTCGTCCCAGGTGTTTTCGTCGATCTCCCAGTGAACCAGCCGGAAGTAATCTCGCAACAGTTCATCAGGATAGGCGGTGGCAGCTCGTCCGTCCACAAACAGGGGGACCGTTCCATGAGTCAGGAGGATCAAATATCCTCCGACGTTCCAGTGATTGAGCACCCGCGCATGCGAAAGATGCGTTTGCAGATATTCGGCGTCCTGCTCCGACATCATCTCGGGTAACGCCAGAGCGGGCCTGATCTGAATGAATGTCAGAGGGAGCACACATGCGCCAAGAATCGCGGCGGTCACGAGCGCCCGCTGAATTTGCAGCTGAGGCAACTTGCTGGGGATCAAGCGATCGAGGTGCAGAGCCATCGGGATGGTCGAGAAGATGAAGAAAAAGGACATGTATCGAAATTGATGGAGTCCGAGGGCCAGGAAGACCCAGGACAGAATGCGGGCCTCCGCACGGATTTCCGTCGACGCTCCGTAGCGCAATTCGAGCGCAATAAACGCGACAATGTAGACCATTCCGGGAATGCTGCCCGGGATTTCGATGTTGTGAGAATACGGAAGCCACTCGCCGATATTGCCTTGGACGAAGTGTCCCAAGGTCGCGGTCACGCCCTCATAGATTTGCCAGCCCAACGGATTGACGAAGGTCACGGCAAAGCAACCCAGCCCCGCCAGCATGATGGCTTTGAACCTTCTCAAGTCGTGGCGCCATAGGGCCCCTGCGCCAAAGACCGCTGGGATCATGAAGCCCAGCACGAACCCTCCGTGCAGGTTGACCCACAACAACATCATCAAGGGCAACAGCCACAGCTTGGTCGACCGCAGGCATTCCCGGTAGAAAACGACGCTGAACAGCATCGTCGAAACGTTCGGAGATGCTGCCAGGTATGTATTGGGAGCAGCCTCATAGGCCGGGTACAAAAGGCCTGTTGCGAAAGTCGCGACGCAGACGGCGAGTGCCGAAGCCCCGGTCTCCAGGCAGGCGGACGACAGATACCAAATGATCAGCGCGCCGCACACGACGACCAGGCCGACAAGACCGGCGTAGCCGGCATACTTGAAAATCAAGCTGGCGATAACATCCCACAACCAGGAGAGGTTGAACCATTGCTTGGTTCCGAGCGTGAACGACCAGGGATCCTGGAACGGAACGTGCGCTTCGCTTCTGATCAACTCACCGGCGGCCAGGTGCCAGCCGAGGTCGTAGTGACTCAAGATGAGTGAGGCGTTGGACAGGTAGAATACGCTCAAGAGCGAGATCAGGAAGACGTACGTTCCGAGCGTCGATGACGGCGTTGCTCCGGATGGTTCAGCAAGATTCTGCAGCATCCGGACATTCCGATCGTTCATTCCAAAACATAGGTCAGACGTGCGTCGACGGTCCGCCGTCGGTTGTCGCCCATTCCCTCACAGCCTAGCGGCGAATAATCTAAGGTAGAGTGAAATTCGATTGTGCAATCGAGGTTCCGCAAGCAGAAGGAAGAGATGGTTAATGCGGGGTATCGGTCTGGAGCGATGATCCGATGCCCGGTCTCGTCACAACGTTGACGCTGGTTTCGCAGGTTTCAGTCAGTCGGTCATCGAGTGCACTGTCGCCGTGACCATGGCTGCCGCCAGCAGCGACCGCGCCGCTGCAACGGCGTCCGATGCTAGCCGCCCCATCGCGCATACGGATTGTGACCTGGTTCTGGCTGATCATCGTAATGCGGGAGCGGCTGAGGGCGGGCCGGCCCTGCTGGTGAATAGGCCCATGCCCCAGCGGGCCCTGTCGTCAAGGCGCGGGTCGAGTGAGCAGTTGCATGATGCCCGTGGCCCTGGGCTGCCATGGCGGCGCCGACAGGTGCACACAGGAAAATCAAAAGACTGAGGATCAGGCCTGATCGCATGGTCGTTGCTCCGGCGGACTTGCGGTGAACCATCAAGTGAGCCTCGGTCGATGTCCACGCAATCCGTCACCGCCTCGCGACGGGTCACATCCGCGGCATCATGATCGGGCCGACGGTGGAATTCGTGCGAATCTGTAAACCCATACTGGATGAGCCCGCGTCGCCGCGCTGGGCGACCGCTCTACAAAGGCCCAGCCTTGCAAAGGCGACACTCAAGATCTTGAGGTCTTCCGATGGGCCGGTCGGTGTCCGTCAGGGGTGCTGCCGAATATTTGCGCCAGAGGGCGTGCCTACGGTCTGTATCGGTTCACCGGGAGCGCGGTCGAGGGGTGGGTGTGGCCGCGCCAGCCCGACCGTCCCGGGAGGCGTGTCATTGCTGGACGGACGAGTATTGACGCGCTCCAACGTAATTGCCGATGCGGCGACAATGGCGATGGCAAGGGCGATCGTGGATAGGGCTAAGGCTGCTCGATCATTCGGGTCCATCGTCAGACCTCCGCGCTCCATAGCGAAGGATAACGCCGGGTTGTCGATTTGGTTCTTGCTCAGGGTCCTCGGCCTCAGCGCCCGAGCGCCACCGACGCCTGGATCGTCCAATCGGCGATGGGAATGTCCTGTCCTGAACGGACGACGCAAATCCTGTCGAAGCTAATTCTGCGTCCCGCGAGACGCTGCCCGAATTCGACTGATGCCGGCGCCTTCACCCTTTCCGGGAGGTTGCCATAGAGCAGCGAGACATGCGGCATGAAGCGTTCGGTTTCCTGCGGATCGAGGCGTCGCTTCAGCCCGAAGAGCGGCACTGAGGCGGCGAAGCGCAGGTAGAAGGCGCGGAAGAACGCCTGCGTCGTCTCGATCCCGGTGATCGGCTCGGTGAAGGGCTGCATTGCTGCGGCTGCTGCCCGGGCGTCGTCGTGGAGCTGCTCGAACGCTGCATTCGTGTCGCCGCGCAGCGTCAGATGCGGCGCAAAATTCGGCGTGCCGAAGCGCGCCGCAAGCTCACCGATCAGCGAAGCGAGAAACGCTTCGTCCTCGGGGCACGGCATCAGCCAGAGCGATCGGATCTCGAGAGCCATCGAAAGTCATAAATCTGTTGCACGAGCGAGCTAGGGGTCGTTATGTTTATTCCACGCTGATCGCAGAATGGAAGAACAATTCCATCTGGACAAATAGGGCAGCGTGGAGGAGCGGAACGTGCGGGCGGGCTCGCAGGCTATGTCGGGTGTCGGCGCGGCAATCGAGGTGCGCGGCCTGCACGTTGCCTATGGCGGCACCAAGGTGCTTCACGGCGTCGATCTCGATTTCGCGCCGGGGTCTTTCACGGCATTGCTGGGCTCCTCCGGCTGCGGCAAGACCACGCTTCTGCGCGCGCTCTCCGGCTTTGTGCCGGTCTTGTCCGGCTCGATCGCTGTCGGTGGCAAGGACGTCGCGGGTCTGCCGCCAGAGAAGCGCGGCATGGCGATGGTGTTCCAGTCCTATGCGCTCTGGCCGCATATGACGGTGCTCCAGAACATAGGCTACGGCCTGAAGCTGCGCGGGGCGTCCAAGCGCGACATCGCCGCCAAGGTGTCCTCGCTGCTGGCGATGCTGGGGCTCGCCGGCTACGAAGATCGCAAGGTCACGGCGATGTCGGGCGGGCAGCGCCAGCGTGTGGCGCTGGGACGCGCGCTTGCGGTCGACCCCGGCATCCTGCTGCTGGACGAGCCTCTCTCGAACCTCGACGCCAAGATCCGCATGACGATGCGTCACGAGATCCGTGCCATCCAGCAGCGGCTCGGCGTCACCACGATCCATGTCACGCATGACCGCGAGGAGGCGATGACGATGGCCGACAGGCTGGTCATCATGAATGCCGGCCGCATCGCGCAGATCGGCACGCCCGAGGAGGTCTATGACCGGCCGAACAGCGCCTTCGTCGCCAATTTCATGGGCGCCGAGAACGTCCTGCCCGTCCATGTCGTCACCGGTGCGGGCCGGACCACGATCACGGCTGGCGAGGCGCGCCACGTGCTCCCCCGTGAACGCGACTTGGCTCTGCCGGCGGGCGAAGCACTCGCCTATTTCCGCGACGACGCAGCCAGTCTGGATGCCCCCGATGCCGAACCGGGCGGGGATCTGGTGGTGCCGGGTCGCATTGCGGCGCGCAGCTATCCGGGTGGGCTCTACCGCTACAGGGTCGAGGCCGCCGGCCGCCAGCTGACCGTGGATCACACCATCAGGCATGAACCCGGCGCGGCGGTCGGCCTGCGCATCCCGCTTTCACGCCTTCACATCTTCCCGGCCGCACAGGCGTCCATACAGGCCTCCATCCCTGCCTGAGCCCTTGCAACGATCCGACACGGAGCCAGACCATGCGCCTTCTCACGATCGCCACCTCGCTCGCCGCGCTGATCGCGGCTTCGCCGCTCGCAGCGCAAACGCTCAACGTCGCCTCCGCGGGCGACCAGAACATGGTCGACTATGTCAAGGATTACCTGGCCCCGATGTTCGAGAAGGCTCATCCGGGCGTCAAGATCGTCGCTGTTGGCACCGGGCCGGGCGATGCCGGCTCGCAGAAGATTTACGAGAAGCTCAACGCCCAGAAAGGCGCGACCGCATCCGATTTCGATGTGGTGGTGATCCACCAGAAGGCCGCCGGCCAGATGGTCAGGGAAGGCCTGCTCGACAAATATTCGGCCAATGTCGATACCGCCAGGCTCGCGACGGGCGATTCGTCGAGGAACGCGCTCGGCACCGACGTGAGCGGCTACGTCATCCCGATGTTCCAGTCGCAGACCGCGCTCGCCTACAATGCCGACATGGTCAAGACACCGCCGGCAACCTTCGCCGAGCTCGCCGATTGGGCCAAAAAGAATCCGAAGCAGTTCGGCTATAACGGCATCAAGGGTGGCATGTCGGGCGTAGCCTTCGTCGCCGGCTGGGTCTACGCATTCGGCGGCGATGCCGACAGACTGATGAAAGGTCCCTACGACGCCGCCACCAAGGCCAATTGGGACAAGGCCTTCGCGGATCTGAAGGCCTTCAACGCCGTTGCGACCATTACCCCCGGCAACGCCGGCACGCTTGACATGTTGAACCGCGGCGAGATCGCGATCGGCCCGGTCTGGGTCGACATGTTCTATTCGTGGCAGGCCGACGGCAAGCTGCCGCCGAACATGAAGCTGAAGCTGATCTCGCCCGGCATGCCCGGTCAGCCGATGTATTATTCGATTCCCGAGAAATCGGCACAGAAGAAGCTGGCCGAGGCCTTCATTGCGCTGGCAACCTCGCCGCAAGTCCAGGCCGACGGCATCGTCAAGAAGTTCAACTGGTATCCCGGCATCGACGCCAGGAACCTTGAAGGCAAGCTCGACAAGGCCGCCTGGGACAAGCTCTTCAGCGACGTGACGCCGGCCGAGCTCGCCAGCAACGGCAAGCCCTTTCCGATAGCCCCCTACTTCAATGACATCCTCGAGGGCTACGAGAAAAAGGTCGCGAATTGAGGTTGGTTGCGGCGCGCCGCTGTCGGCAGGTTCGATGTCGATCTCCCAACGCCAGCTCGCTCTGCTGCTCATCGCGCCTGGCCTCGCGCTGGTGGCGGCGCTGTTTCTCTATCCGCTGAGCTTCTCGCTGATTTCGGCCTTCACGGGGCCGAAAGGCGGAGTCTCGCTGGATGCCTTTCGAAAGGCCTGGGAGCTCTATTCCGGCGACATCCTCTTTACCGTCGTGATCGTGCTCGTCTCCTGCTCGTTCACGGGGCTCGCCGCCATCGTCATCGCCGGTACGTTGACGCTCGGCGAGAATCGCCTGATCGTCGGCACGCTGAAAGCGCTCTATCGCTGGCCGCTCTTCATCCCGTTCATCGTCGCGGCACAGTGCATGCGCACCTTCCTCGCCAAGAACGGGCTGATGAACAATTCCTTCGTCGCCATGGGGCTCATGGAGCCGCTCCAGGCGGTCAGCTTCCTCGACTGGCGCGGCATCATCGCCACCTTCGTCTGGAAGCAGACACCCTTCGTTGCCCTGCTGCTCGCGGGCGCGCTCGCCGCGATCGACCGCGCGACGCTGGAAGCGGGCCGCAATCTTGGTGCCTCTCGCTTGCGCGTGCTGCTCGAGCTCGCCTTGCCTCAGGTGATGCCGCAGCTGCTCGTGGCGCTGGTGCTGTCGTTCGTGACGATGCTCTCGGTGCTGTCGGTACCGATGATGGTGGCGGGATCGCAGCCCACCTTGCTGACCGTCGACATGGCCTTCCGCATCAACGCCTATGGCGATTACGCCACGGCGAATGCGCTCGGCGTCATCACCTATCTGCTCTCGGCGGGCGCTGCGATCATCTATCTGAAGCGCGGCATGGCGAAGGAGAGCATGCCATGATGCGCCTGGCATCTTCGATGCGCACGGTGCTGGCTGCGTTCCTGCTCGCGGCCTTTGCCTTCGTGCTGATCGGGCCGCTCGCCAACCTTGCGTTGTGGTCCGTGGCCGAGCGCTGGTACACGCCCTATAAGCTGCCGGTGAGCTACGGCACGCGCTATTGGGAGCAGGTCTTCCGTCCGACGGGCGACGCCATGGCCTCGCTTGGCACATCGGTCTTTATCGCGGTGCTGACGGTCGTCGTCGCGCTCGCGCTCTCGATCCCGGCCGGCTACGCGCTGGCGCGCTTGAGGCTGCCGGCGCGCGCCTTGTTCATGGTTGTGTTCCTGCTGCCGCAGGCCTTTCCGTCGGTCGCGATCTACATCAACGTCGCCCGCGTCTTCTACCAGCTCGGCATCAACGGCACGATCCTCGGCGTGGTGCTCGTCCATGCCGCGCACGGGCTGGTCTATTCGGTCTGGATCGCGGCCGCCGCCTTCGGCGCGGTCGACAAGGATCTGGAGCTGGCGGCGCGCAATATCGGCGCCTCGCCGCTCAAGACGTTTGTCTCGGTGACGCTGCCGCTGGCCGCGCCCGGCATCGTCGCCAGCGGCATCTTTGTCTTCCTGGAATCGCTCGACGAGTTCACCGGCACCTTCTTCGTCGGCGTGCCGCAGGTCAGGACCCTGCCGCTGCTGCTCTACAATGCGGCGATGGGCGGTAACTATCAGGTTGCCTCGATCACGGCGCTGATCCTGCTCGTGCCATCGGTGCTGTTCATGCTCTTCATCGAGCGCTTCCTGCGCGCCGACGTGCTGGCCAAGGTCGGGGCCTAGGCCATCATGAGATTAGGTTTCTTCGCCGCGGCAACGGAGGTGCGCTTCCTCCCCCGCCCTTGTCCGCCGAAGCCTTGGCGAAGGCGGATGCGGGCCGCGATGAGCTTCGCTCGCGCTGAGAGGCTGGGGAGAAGGTTTCTCCGCAACGGGACAATCCCCAAGAGGAGAAAGCCCTCACCCGGCGCGCGGGACGATGCTTCGCATCGCCCGGGACGCGCATAGCCGAGGCTATGCCTCGGCGTTCTTTAAGTACGGCCGCCGAAGGCGGCCTAGGCTCTCCCGCAAGCGGGAGAGGTGCACCGAGCCCGCGGCGGCTTGATTCAGCCCAATCTTATCGCGCTTGATCCCGATCCCTGGCGAGCTCGGCAAACACCCGCCGGAGATTGCCGTCGCCATCCTTCAGAATGGTCTCCGCTTCGGCCCTGGTGACACCGAGCGCCAGAAGCACCGCCATCTTGACGTTGCCTTCGGCCTGCTCCAGCGCGCGTGCCGCGTGCGATGGATCGCGCTCGGCGATTTGCGCCACCATGGCCTCGGCGCGCCGCTTCAGCTTGGCATTGGTCGGCTGCATGTTCACCATCATGCCGCGATACACCCGGCCAAGACGCAGCATGATCCCCGAGGAGATCAGGTTGAGCACGACCTTCTGCGCGGTGCCCGCCTTCATCCGCGTGGAGCCGGCGATCAGCTCCCGGCCGGTCTCGATCAGGATCGGAAACTTGGCCGATGCCAGCAGCACAGTGCCGGGATTGTTGGCGACACCGATCGTCACTGCACCGCAGGAGCCTGCCTGCTGCAGCGCCGCGACGGTGAACGGCGTCGTGCCGCTGGCCGCGACCGCGATCACCACATCATGCGGCGTGAGCCGCGCGGCGTTGATCTGCGCGACCGCATCGTCGATGTCATCCTCCGCGCCCTCGATGCTGGTGACGAAGGCACTGTCTCCGCCGGCGACGATGAAGCGGACGCGCTCTTTGGGCCAGGCGAAGGTCGGCGTCAGTTCGGCGCCGTCCTGGACCGCGACGCGCCCCGAGGTGCCGGCGCCGACATAAACAAGGCGACCGTGGTCGCCCAGCGCGGTCTTGGCCGCTTCGGTCGCCGCGGTGATTGCGGGAAGGGCATGGCCGATTGCGGCAATCGCCGCAAGCTGCCCCTCCCACATCGCTTCCATCGCCGACGCCAGCGGCCATGCATCAAGGTCGGCAAATCTGGGATCGACGTCTTCGGTTGCCATATTGCTGATCCCAGCCTCAAACGCGGAACTTCGGAGCCTGTTCATGGTCAGTTTCTCTCTCCTGGGCAGGTCCAGCTTGGCCAAGTCAGCGCGGCAGCGGGTGTCGCCCCATCGATGTCCGATACCCGGTGCCTTTGTTCCCATGGGACGTTAACGCGAGGAACTAGCTTCGGGTCCCGAAACCCCTGCGTACACTAAGGAGCCGGATGGGGCGGGAGGCGCCTCACGAGTCCGTGACTGCGATTTTCGGATCAGCCGAGGGGCCAAGCCGGTCTTCCGCCGCAAACCTTTGATGGTGCCGACATGCCCGGGCGAGCGGCACGACGCCCTGGGAGTCGTCGGCAAGGTTTATTGCATCGGACAGCTTGGAACTTGCTTGAAGAGGTCAGACCTGTGCGAAGCCACCGTCAACGAACAGCTCGGCGCCATTCACGAAGGAGCTCTGGTCGGATGCCAGGAATAGAACTGCCTCGGCGATCTCGCTCGGCAGCCCTACCCTTCCGACCGGCGCGACATCGCTGTGACCTTTCAAGAAGCCAGCCATCTGGTCTTCGGTCATGCCGAAACCGTCGTAGGCCGGCGTCGGCACCGTACCTGGGCTCACGACGTTTACGCGAATTTTTCTATTTCTCAGATCGACGCTCCAGCCGCGCGCAAACGACCTGATCGCGGCCTTGGTCGCTGCGTACACGCTGAACGCTGGAGTTCCCTTTATGGCCGCGATCGAAGCGTTTAGCACGATCGCAGATCCCTCGCCCATGAGGGGCAGGGCCTTCTGTACGGTGAACAGGGTTCCACGCACGTTAACGCCAAAAGCCTTGTCGAAGTGGGCCTCGGTTATCGTCCCTAAAGGGGCGAATTCGCCGAGGCCAGCATTTGCGAAGAGAATATCCAATCGTCCTTTGTCCTCCTTGATCTCCTCGAAGAGGCGATCAAGGTCGCCGAGATTGGCAATATCGCCCCTAATGCCCTTGGCGTTCGATCCGATCGCTGCGACAGCTTTCTCGAGTTCTGCCTGTCGCCTTCCTGTAATGAAGACAAACGCACCTTCCTTCGCGAACAGCTTGGCAGTTTCCAACCCGATGCCGCTGCTACCTCCGGTTATCAGTGCGATCTTCCCTGACAATCGATCCATGTCCGCCTCCGATTTCGGAGTGATTGGTGAATCCGATGACGCTTGCGGTCACACCCCTTCGTAGACCAGTCGGGTGAAGAAGGCGGGATCGATGACGAAGTTGCCGAACTTGGCGTCGAAGGCCGCCGTCGGTTTGGCCGCGACCGTTTCGTCCCGCGAGCGTCCCTGCTTCTTGAGTGCGGCGACGTTGTCGCGGATGCCCGCCAGCATGTCGCGGAATTCGCGGAGCTCGGCCCTCGTGCCGAGCGCCTTGCCGTGGCCGGCGATGATGATGGTCTCCTCGTTGGTCGCCGCGAGATTGGCATCGGAGGCTGCGATCATCCCGTCGATGCTGCCGCCGGTGGAGTAGTCGATGAATGGATAGATGCCGTTCCAGAACGTATCGGCTAGATGCGCGACATTCGCTTCGGGAAACGTCACGGAGATGTCGCTGTCGGTATGCGCGGGACCGTAGTATTTGAGGGCGATCGTCGAGCCATTGAGCTTGAGGCTGCGCTCGCCGGCGAACGTCTCGGTGGGAAGTCCGGCCGGCGGCAGCGCGAGAAAATTGTAGTCCCATTCCTCCACGCGCTGCACCTGGGACAGGTATTTTCGCGTGTTGTCCTGGGCGATGATCTTCGCGCCGGCCGCGTTGAGCCAGGCGTTGCCGTCGGTATGGTCGAAATGCCAATGGGTGTTGATCAGGTGTGTGATCGGTTCGGCGCCGAGTTCAGCAAGGGCCTTCGTCATTTGCGGGCGGGAGACGGCGATGCCGGCGTCGATCAGCACCTTGCCATCGGGGCCCGTCAGCACGGCTACTGTCCCACCGGAGCCTTCGAGCGCACAGATGCTGCCGCGCAGCTTGTGCGTGACGATCGGCGCCGAGGCGGCGCTGTCCTTGATTAGGCTTACGATGCCGCGCGCCTCAGCGAAGGCCTGTCGCGGCGTCAGCCAGGGTCCCGCGGCTGCGGAGGCCGCGCCTCCGATGCAGCACAGACAGAAGCCGCGCCGCGATATGGAATGCTGTCTCGAGATCATGGCGGCCTCAGCTCTCGATGAACGCGAGAAGATCGGCGCTGATGGTCTCGGCCTGCGTGGTCGGCATGCCGTGAGGGAAGCCCTTGTACGTCTTGAGCGTGCCGTTCTTCAGAAGCTTGGCGGACAGCGGTCCGGCATCGGCGTAAGGAACGATCTGATCGTCCTCGCTGTGCATCACCAGTACCGGGATGGTGATCTTCCCCAGGTCGGCGGTGAAATCGGTCTGCGAGAATGCAACGATGCCGTCGTAGTGGGCCTTGGCGCCGCCCATCATGCCCTGGCGCCACCAGTTCTGGATGATCGCCTCCGAGGGCTTCGCGCCCGGTCGGTTGTAGTTGTAGAAGGGTCCCGCCGCCACGGCGCGGTAAAACTCCGAGCGGTTCGTGGCGAGCTGCGCCTGGAAGTCGTCGAACACTTCCTTGGGAAGGCCGCCCGGATTGGCGTCGGTCCTCACCATCAGCGGCGGCACCGCGCTGATGATGGCTGCCTTGGCGACGCGGTTCTCGCCGTGACGCGCGAGGTAGCGCACCACTTCGCCGCCGCCCGTCGAATGACCGACATGGATCGCGTTCTGCAGTTCGAGCTGACCCGTGACCGCCGCGAGGTCGTCTGCATAGTGGTCCATGTCGTGACCATCGCCGACCTGGGAGGAGCGGCCGTGGCCGCGCCTGTCGTGAGCGATGACGCGATAGCCCTTGCCGAGGAAGAAGAGCAGTTGCGCGTCCCAGTCGTCGGCCGATAGCGGCCAGCCGTGACTGAAGACGATCGGCTGTCCCTTGCCCCAATCCTTATAGAAGATCTCGACGCCATCTTTGGTCGTGACGGTGCTCATCGTTGAACTCCCGTTTTCTGCGGCCGATCGGACCGGACTTCTTCACGGGTACCGCGTTGCAGCGCGGTCGCGCAGCCCCTAAGATCGAGAAGGAACTTCTCAAAGCTCGGAAAGGTGAGCGTTCCGTGGACCGCCTTGAAGCGATGTCGGTGATCATCGCTGTGACCGAGACGGGCAGCATCTCGGCCGCTTCGCGTCGCCTTAAAACCCCGGTGGCGACGGTCAGCCGCAAGGTCGCCGAGCTGGAAGCCCGGCTGAAAGCCCAATTATTTCAACGTACCTCCCGTCGGATGACGCTGACCGATGCCGGACGGTCTTATATCGACGCCTGCAAGCGTATAATCGAGCAGGTCGACGACGCCGAGCGGGAGGTGTCGGGGGAGTACCGAATTCCTAAGGGGGGCTTGGCCGTGACGGCGCCATGGGGTCTCGGCCATACGCATCTGGTGCCGTTGGCCATCGAGTTTCTCCAGGCCTACCCTGAGATCTCGCTGCGGCTGATGTTGACCGACCGCATGGTGAATACGACCGAGGAGGATATCGATATCGCGATAAGGATCGGGGCACTGCCCGACAGCAACATGATCGCGACCCGGATCGGTTCGATCCGCATCGTCGTTTGCGCAAGCCCTTCATACCTCGAGGCTCGGGGCCGCCCGCGGCAGCTCGCCGATCTGGCCGACCACGATTGCGTCACCATCGCCGATCGCGTTGCGCCGTCTGGCTGGCGCTTCGTGCGAGGCAGTCGGGCCAAGATAGCTCCGATCAAGTCGCGGCTGTGCGTCAACACCTCGGAAGCAGGCGTGATGGCCGCGATCGCTGGCGCCGGATTGACACGGGTGATGTCGTACAAGATGGACGCGGCAAAGCAGGCTGGAGCGCTTGCCATCGTGCTCGACGACTTCGAACCTGAGCCGCTTCCCGTCCATATCGTCTATTCTCCGCGAAAGCCCGTACCGATGAAGCTACGAGCATTTCTGAATTGGATGACGCCGCGCCTCAAGACGCGACTGGCGCTGGACTGACCTTCCGGCCGCGAGCCCCGGCTACGGGAGCCCTCGCTGACGAAAGCTCCAGGATCGCGGCAGACGGCGAAGCCGCCGGCGCCGTGCCTCCGTTGCGCGACCGCCTTCGCGAGAACGAGGTGGTGCAGACCTAGTTCATGCTGGTCTTCGACAACGAGCTACATGAACTGCACACCACCAGACGCTGGCGTGACCTGGCGCGGATGCCGCGTGCCGACTTCGAGGCGCAAGTCGAGGCATTCCTCAAGCCCGGCGGCACCTTGTCGGCGCTGCGGGCGATGGCGGGCAAGGCCTAACGAATCGACTGATTTTGGTCGCACTACGGCTCGGATAAAGTCGGGAAATCGAGTCACTCTTATTCCGGAATCGAGTCACTCTTTCGGTGTCCGCACAACGAGCGAAGGCTGGTGGGCCCGGCAGGACTCGAACCTGCAACCAGACCGTTATGAGCGGCAGACTGTCGATCACCTTCGTTGATTTTGCTGCGGATTCGCCTCCGTTCGATCGCGTTTGTTGCGTTTCGATGAGGTCGTTTCTGGTGCGAAACTGGTGCGGTTGCCAGTTCGCGGTTCCGAGGTGATTGGCCCACCAATCTCACCTTGGCGTCGTCCTCTCAAGGCTGAAACAGGGGTTCGATTCCCCTAGGGAGCGCCATCTTTCCAATCACTTAGCTGGAATTGCGTCGAGCCGGAGACCGGCCGACCAAGTATGGACGCAGTATCGGCGGGGATGCTTCGCATCTCGGCGCTTTACAAAGTCAGGTACCCGCACTCCGTTATTCCGAATTCAGCTGCAGGCGAACTTGATCTTCCCCCGAAAAAATGGACAGGGTTAAGCTGCTTTTAGCTCCATCTCGATCGGGCTGATATAGCAGATGGCGGAGTGACGACGCTTTCGATTGTAGAAGCCCTCGATGTAAGCAAAGATATCACGTCTGGCTTCCTCACGTGTTTCATAATGCTGCTGATGGACGAGTTCTGTTTTGAGCGTGTGGAAGAAACTCTCCATCGGCGCGTTATCGTAACAATCGGCCTTGCGGCTCATCGAGGCCCGAAAACCGGCGGACTGCATCACCGCGCGGGCTGCCATAGCGGCCATTGGTGTCGCGGTGAACCCGCCTGATGTCGTCGACGAGCTCACGATTGGCGGCGGATCGCTGGCTCTCCAGGCGCGAGCGCCAGGCATAATAGCCAGCAGGCGAGACGCCAAGCACGTCGCACATGATCGTTACTGGATAGTCGGCGCGGCGATCTTCGATGAAGCGAAATCTCATTTCTGAACTCCAGCAAAGATCGCAATGGACTTCCTAAGAAACAGCCGGATTGGCGTCCCCCGGAATGGCCTGCAACACGAAGCCTAGCGATTTGGCTCTCCGCTGAAGGTTGGCGACGACGCGGCTGCGATATTGTTGCTCATATTGGTCGGCACCCGGATCCCTGTAGCTCATGCCGTGCCGGAGCGTGTTGTAGAATAAAACCGCAATCTTGCGGGCGGTCGCCGTCACGGCCTTCGACTTACCCGCCCGTGAGGACAGCCGACGATAGAATGCTCCTAGCGCTGTATCACTTCGACCGACCGTTGTGGCCGCCAGCCGCAACAGCGCAGCTGCCCGACTGGACGATCGTCGCGTACGCGAAGACAGCACCTTGCCGCCGGAGATCTTGTTGCCCGGTGCGAGGCAGAGCCAGGCTTGAGCCCCAAATGCTCAAGGCTAACAGCCTTGAGCGCCTGAACATCGTGCTCGGCACCGACTACGCCGATTCAGGCGAACTGATCGAATACATGACCAAGCCCGCCAACAAAACCGACGTTGCCCTCAAGATTTTCGACACGACGGAGGCGATAGCTTTCCCCGGCTATATCAATGCCGCCGTCGAATAAGATCGTCTTTGCGTCTGCCGGCGCGGGCAAAACAACGGAAATCGTGACGCAGGCGCTTTCGATGCGTCCGCGGAAAGTCGCGATTACCACGTTCACGCTAAAGAACGTGGAGGAGATCAGGCGCAAGCTGATCGAGCTAAACGGATATGTGCCTCCGGAGATTACGATCTATCCGTGGTACACCTTCGTCCTTCACGAGATGGTGCGCCCTTATCAAGGCTGCGTTCATCAAGAGAGGGTCGTGGGCGTTCACTTCGCCAAGGGCGCCACCCGCACCTATGTCCCGAAGGCAGACGTAACCCGGTATTATTGCGACCGGGAGAACCAGGCCTACTCCGATCGCCTTGGCGATTTTGCCTTGCTGTGTAACGAGGCGAGCGATGGGAAGGTCATTCGCCGGTTGAACGATATGTTTGCCCGCATCTTCGTTGATGAGGTGCAGGACCTTGCCGGATTTGACATCGATGTCTTGGAGCTACTGCTCCGCTCTCCCATCGCCATGTCGCTTGTCGGCGATATTCGCCAGTCGACCTACCGCACCAGCTACGCGACAAAGAATAAGAAGTTTTGCGGACGCGGCTTCATTCTGAAGGCCGAAGCCTGGAAGAAAGCTGGGCTGTGTGAAGTTACTTACATGGCGCAAAGCCGCCGTTGCATCCAACCGATCTGTGATGTGGCGGACCTCATTTTTCCCGATCTCCCCAAAGCTCAATCGAAGAATGAGAGCCAAACCGCACACGACGGGGTCTTCGTGGTGCGGACGATCCACGTCGAGGAATACCGGAGGCCGTACCAGCCACAGGTACTTCGGCTCGACCGGCGATTTGGCGCCGGTCTCCCGGCCGAGAACTTTGGCATGGTCAAAGGCCTAGGTTTCGAGCGCGTCCTGATCATTCCTTACGGAGGGATCACCAATGGCTCCGCACGGGCAAGCCGGAGCACGTTGCCGGGTCGGCAGATGAGGTTTATGTCGGTATTACCCGTGCCTATCAGAGCGTCGCTTTTATCCACGATGGGTATGTGGCCGTGCCGGAAATCTCTATCTTTGAGCCATAGGCTCAAGGGTCGATGCGGTTCATGGTACAGTGGCGCGATGATCGAATCCCCGCCCGAACAGGACCAGCCTCGCCCACCCGGGATCATGGCACGAAACATCGCCGATCCTATAAAGCTGTCCGGCCTCCAGCTGCACGGCGTGTCCGCGGAAACAGCCCGCGGAGGGGATACCATCAAGGTCTACACAAGGCTGAGCCTCACTTCGGATGACAAGTTCTTTCACCGCGTAGCGGAGGGCCTGAGTAATCACATCGAGCACATCGCGCGGCAGTCCGGAGGCGCCGTCAACCTTAAGCGCGCCGATGTCGTGCTCCTCGTTGTGCATCCGGATGACACGGGCGACTTGTGGCTCGACACGGCAGCGGTTGCGCTTCAGATCATGACCAAGCGAGACATGGTCGCCGGGGCGGTGGTGTTCGAGCAGGATATTGCCGACGTTATCGGCATGGGTTTCCCTCTTGTCCCGATCGGCAAAGAAGATCGTGTCGTCTGCATGTTTCGCGAAGGCTGGCGCTTTGGCTTGTTCTTCGATTTCAACCCTGATGCCGATTTTTCCGTAGAGGAAATGCAGCGCGACCTTGGCACGCTGCATCGCAGGCTGAAGTACCGAGACCTTTACGATGCGATCGCCGACCAGGCCGTGTTTTCACGGCTTATCGCCGCTGGCTGGTTTCCATTCGTAGAAATTCTCGGTCCCGAATTTGGGGAGCTCCTAAAGTTCAGCGAAGCCGGATTTGAGCTCGATGAAGTGGAAGCGAAGATCCTTGCGAAGTTCGACTCTGAGCGGATCGAGCGGATGTTCAGCCGGTGGATGGCGAAGGCGCATTTTGCCGGCAAGGAACGGCTTTTGCGCTCGGCGCTGAAATCCTTCGCGGAAGGCGACGCCGTGCCCGTGCTGAAAATTGCCTTGACTGAGATCGAAGGAATTTTGGGTGACGCCTATCGCAAGGTTTATGGGAAGGGCGCGCGGATCAAGAAGCTGCTGGAATTCGCGGTCGCGTCGGCGGAGGCAAAGGCGGGGCACCCGGATACACTCTTGTTCCCGGCCGCTTTCGCTCATTATTTGAGATCGCATACCTTTGCTGACTTCGATCCCGCGGCTCGGACCGGCAATGCCAGCTCGCGCCATGCCGTCGGTCACGGTGCGGCAGCACCTGAAACCTATACGATGGTACGGGCACTTCAGGCCCTGCTTACCCTCGATCAATTGGCTTTTTACACTTGAAGCGCCCCTTTGTGAGAGGATAGGCGTGCTGGGTGATCTATAAATAGATCACAAAGGCCGGAATGATCTATTTATAGATCATATACTTGACATCGGGCCTATTTTGGTCTATAAATAGATCATAAGGCTGCTTATGGCCTATTTATGGATCAGACGTGCCCAAGACCAACCGCCCTGTCTCGCCCTATGCTGCGAATGCCGCGATCCGGCTGGGGCAGCTTATCCGTCGAGGACGCATTGACCGCCGCATGACCGTGGCTGCCTTGGCGGAACGGGCAGGGGTCTCGCGTGGCCTCATGCAACGCATCGAGGCGGGTGACCCCGGTTGCACCATTGGCGCCGTGTTCGAGGCCGCTGCGATTGTCGGCGTGCGCCTGTTCGATGCGGGCCAGGTAACGATGTCGCGCGACGTCGAGTCCACCCGCGAAGTGATGGCCTTACTTCCCAAAGCAATCCGCCGCCACCGAACCGAGCCTGACGATGACTTCTGAGCAAAAACATACTCAAGCCTATGTATGGGTTTGGTTGCCGGACAGCACGCAACCTGTCGTCGCGGGTCTTTTGTCCGCGAGCGGCAAGCAACTCGTCTACAATTACGGGCAGAGCTATCTCCGCCGCAACAATGCCATCCCGCTTTATGAGCCGGAATTGCCGCTCAAGAGCGGCGTCCTTCCGCTCCTGAACGGGCTCAACATGCCCAACTGTATTCGCGACGCCGCGCCCGACGCGTGGGGCCGCCGCATCATCATCAACCGCAAATTCGGATCGGGCGGAAAAGATGTCGATCCCGGCACCCTTGACGAACTAACCTATCTTATGGAGTCCGGGTCGGACCGCATCGGCGCGCTCGATTTTCAGGCGTCGGCGTCAAACTACGTGCCGCGCGAGAGCGCGGAAGTGTCGCTTGATGAACTTTTGAACGCCGCCACGCTGGTTGAAAAAGGCGTACCGCTGACGGCTGAACTCCATCGCGCGCTGCTCCATGGCAGCTCCATCGGCGGAGCGCGGCCAAAAGCCATGATTACGTCCGGCAACAAGAAATTCGTGGCGAAGTTCTCGTCCCAGAACGACCTCTTCGGCGTGGTGAAAGCCGAATTCATCGCCATGCGCCTCGCATCCCTCGTCGGTCTTACCGCCGCGCCCGTTGCCCTCAAGCGCGCCGCCGGAAAGGACGTGCTGCTGATCGAGCGCTTCGACCGTGAAAAAGCCCCGGAAGGCTGGCGCCGCAAGGCCATGGTGTCGGCGCTCACGCTGCTGGAGCTCGACGAAATGATGGTCCGCTACGCGAGTTACGAGCAGCTTGCGACCGTCATTCGTCACCGCTTCACGTCGCCCAAAGAGGCCTTGAAAGAACTCTTTGGCAGGCTCGTGTTCAACATCCTGTCCGGCAACACTGACGACCACGCGCGAAACCATGCTGCGTTCTGGAATGGTACGGAGCTTACGCTCGCGCCCGCCTACGATATCTGTCCGCAGAACCGCACGGGTGGGGAGGCATCGCAGGCCATGCTCATCATGGGGCAGGAGCGTGCGAGCCAGATCGCACTTTGCCTGAAAGCCGCGCCCTTGTTCCTGCTTAATGAGGGGGAGGCGATCCTTATCGCGACCGTGCAAATCAAGACCATCAAGGAACGCTGGACGCAGGTATGCGACGAGGCCACGCTCAGCGAGGTTGACCGGAATTTCCTGTGGCGCCGCCAGTTCTTCAATCCCTATGCGTTCATCGACGCGCCGGAAGCTATCACGCGCCTCGTCGGTTAGCGGAGCAGCCCGCGCATCGTGCGACTGGCGAATCGCCCCGGTCGATCCGAGCCATGCCTTACCGCAAACGTTCAATCGTAGGCCATGCGATAGTCCCGGAGCACAGGATTTGACCCAACGCGCGAGCGGCCTTGTTCAGGGATTGGCAGCTCTAGGGCGGTCAAGAGATAGCAGAGCGATTCCATCGCTCGCGTCGATTTTGAGAAGGCGCGGAATTGCGCGTCGCTCTCCGGATTGAAGTGGCCGTGCGCGCTCTTGCCGCGAAAACTGATTGCGCGCTTGAGATGCTCGACGGCCTCCTCGGGGATGACGCCTTTGCCGAACCTGGCTTCGACGGTGCCGATAAGACGCTTGAATTGCTGCTCGGCGGTTTCCGCCCTGATCCACCGGATCGCGCCCGCGACGCGCTCGCCGATTGTTGGATCGTGACCGAGCTCCTGGGCTTTCGCTGCGGCAACGGCGGCGATCGCGTCGACATCCGAAGCGGAGAGCACCGGCTGCGCCTTGCCGATCGGGATGTCTTCAAACCATCGGCACGCGTTCAGAAGCCGTTCCGAGGAAACGACGTTCTTCAAGCCGAATGCGGTCATCATAAGCGCGCTAGGCCGCCGCCACGACGATGCCCGGTTCATCCACGCCACAAGGCATGCGCGGAAGGTGCCAAGTTCCTGATCGTCCCAACATCGTACCGGCGAACCGCCGACCCAGAGATCGCGATTGTCGACCTCGGCTTCCGGCCAAACGTAGTGGACCTTATGGTCGCCAGGATATTCGTGCTTTTCGATGGCTTCCATCATCTCTGCGAAGGAAAGGCGGTCGATCCGGATCGCCGATGGCGTGAGCTGCACGCCGAAGCAGAACGACAGGAAATTCACGTAATCCGACACGAACCCTATGTAGTCCCGGATGTTCTGCGGTTGCTCGAATTCGAGCCCGAAGGTCGGCCAAATCTCCTTCGGCCCCTCCAGCTCCATGCCGTAGGTCGCGCCATACCAAGCCCGCACCGTCATGCCTTGTGCCGCATCGTTGAAGATCGTTAGCTCATCTTCCCCGGGAAACCGCGTGCGGCCAATCGTCTTGACCTTGCCGTTGTGGCGCATCAACTGGTTCGTGTGCTTCACGTTGAATGAGGCCTGCCTGACCCCGTCTTCCGCCGTCCACGCGTCGTGGCCGACAACCGCGACATTGGAGAGGATCTCTTGGTGGTAGGTGCGCCGCTGCGGCGGCATGTTCCGCGTAGACGTTCCGGCGATGGTTGTGACGTTCGAATGCAGCGAGACGATTTCGTTCGTCGCGGTTTGCAAGAAGACAGGCTCTTCACCTTCGATATGGAAGTGATCGGTATAGCTATAGATATGGGCGCGGAGCTCGTCGTCTGAAACGAGGACCGTTCCGGTGAGCCTCTCGCCGGTAACAAGCTCGACACAGTGCAGAGGCTTTGCGCTTTCGATCTTCGGCATGGACCTATCCTGGAATCAGGACCTCCTCTTCAGTTATCAATTTTGTCTTCGCTTTCAGGCCAACGGTCAACTCGCTGCTTTTAGGGCGCGTGCGGCGGGGCCGCACCGGGAGGCTCTCGTGTTGGGGTGGACGGCCCCCTTCCGCCATACTGCGTGGCAAGATGAGGTCGTCGCTGACCTCGCACGAAGGAGCCTCCCGTGGAAACGATTGTTCGCATCGGTTTGGATACGTCAAAGAGTGTATTTCAGCTGCATGGCGTTGATGGCACCGAGCAGCCGGTTTTGCGGCGTAAATTGAGGCGCGGGCAGGTTTTGGAGTTCTTCAGGCGTTTGCCGCCTGCGCTTGTGGCTCTGGAGGCCTGCGGGGCATCGCACTATTGGGCGCGGGAGCTGCAATCGCTCGGGCATGAAGTGGCGATGATCCCACCGCAATATGTCAAACCCTATGTGCAGCGCGGGAAATCCGACGCTGCGGACGCGGAAGCGATTTGCGAGGCGGCAAGCCGGCCGAAACTGCGCAAGAACTTTGTACCTATCAAAAGTCCTGAGCAACAGGGCGACAAATGTTGGCGCGTGTGCGCAACCAGTTCATCGGCAGGCGGACCCAACTCGCCAACTCAATCCGCGGCTACGCCGCGGAATTCGGCTTTACCGCGCCCAAGGGGCTTTCGCGGCTTCAACAATTGCTGATCGATATCAAGGCCGATGCAACAGTCCCCGACTTGGCGAAGGAGTTGGTGGACGCCTTGGCAGCAGAACTGGCGCGCGTCGACGACCAGATCGCCAAGCTCGACAAGAAGCTCATGCAACTCCACCGAAGTAACGAGATGAGCCGACGGCTGGCGGCTATCCCGGGCGTCGGTCCGATCGGTGCGACGCTGCTTTCGATCAAGGTCGTGGATACACGCGGGTTCAAGTCGGCAAGAAACTTCGCCGCCTGGCTCGGCCTGACACCAAAGAATCACTCGACGGCCGGAAAGAACAGGCTGGGCGTGATTACACGCGCCGGCGACGGCATGTTGCGAACCGTTTTGGTGGCTGGCGCGACGGCTGTGATCGCAGATATGCGCCGACGGGAGACACGCTCCTGGCCCTGGCTGAAAGACATCATCGCACGCAAGCCGCCGAAGCTCGTGGCCATAGCCTTGGCAAACAAGCTGGCGCGGATTGCCTGGAAACTGATGGTCAGCGGCGAGCGGTATCGGCCCGCAAGCAACGTCGCGCAGATGCCGACATAGACTTGAACGAAATGCAGAGCTTGGCGCCAGACCGGCAGGTTTGACGCTGAGGGCGGAACTTGCAGGACAGGAAGAGGTGGTACGTTCGGCGCAAGCCGGTCAGTGAAATGCTCCGCTCGGTTTACCGGCAGAAAATGCCGCTCTCGTGTTTGGATCTCACTGTCCGCGAAGCCCATCTTGGCCGGTGGTCGCAAGACCCGAAAACAGGTCGGACATATGAGCGCAAGCGATCCGAGCATGCTGCCAGAGCCGTTCTTGCAAGTCGGGGGCCAATGGTATGGACCCAGCCCTTGCCGCGGTGGAATCTCGAGCGTCAAGTGCAGTGAAGGAGGATATCATGCAGGTCGTTCGGATAGGTCTAGATCTGGCGAAGTATGTCTTCGAAGTT
>NZ_LBIZ01000097.1:0-118105 GCF_028128665.1 Bradyrhizobium sp. CCBAU 45384 | reverse complement strand
CGTAAGGCGCCTGGTGACCCAAGACTCAAGTCCCGCTCTGCAATGTCGAGCGGAAGCCGGCTTTCTTTTCCCAAGACCGACTAACGCAGCTGCTACCTGCTCGACTTCTTCCAAGTCCAACAGCATTTCATCTTACGACATCGTCTGTGCTCGCGGGCCAAACCGATGCCGCTACTTTTTGATGATCCCATGCAGCCGTTGGCCCGTTGGCCCCCCGTAGTGTCGTCGCCTCCATCGTCTCGAAGTAGTCCGGGGCCGGGGGGGCGCTCACACCTAATTCAGAACACGTTCGGCACCATCCGGACACGCGTCCGAAGACTTTGATGCACATCGCGCAGGGCCGGCAGAACCTATCCCGGCGCGTTCGTGCCAGTGTTTTACCGTGTCGTAGTAAGCTGCCAGTTTGGCCTTTCCAGCAGCGTTACAATTGCGTTTCGGCAAGCGCGCCACGCCATCCTACGCGCACCAGCGGGGTAAATCCTCCCATGCGCTTCCAGAAGTCTCCGGTGTTGGGACTACCATCACCCGAATCACACCAGACAAGCCGACCACAACTGCAAACAGACTCTTCAAAAACCTCAGGCTCAAGCTACTGTCCCTAGGTTTACGCGGGCGGCACAAGGATTCATTTCGAAGATGCTCGGCCGGCTCCGGGGTTCACTAAGCGGACTGGCGCGACATCATCTGCAGCAGGAGATCGAAATCGGCGGCCGTCGATTGAAGGGAGCACGTGGGCGGCTCCAGCTCGCCTGCTGACCTCGTTATCTGAAACATGGCTGCTCGACAATTAAGTCCTGTTCCGGCGAAGGCGGACCGGCTTGCGTCCTCGGGACATCGGCTTTGGGGGCATTGCACCCTTGGCCGGCTCAGCGAACAATTCGGACAAGTGAATACCCAATGTTGCGGCGATACGGTCCAGGAGATCAACAGTTGGGTTTTCCTTCTTCTGCTCAATGCGCCCCATATAAGAACGGTCGATGCCGGCATCATAAGCCAATTGCTCCTGCGGAATGCCGCGCTCTACGCGGATCCGGCGCACATTCCAAGCCACAAGCGCACGAGCGTTCATGCGCAAAGGCAGCCATTCTGATGATTATCAAACCACTGGTTATAGCCAGACTATTACGATAAGCTCTCGTCCAAGCAGTCGTTGCCTACCCAATTGCTTTGAGAAATCAGGCAACGGTGAGATGCAGACGCCTGTAACGCGTGCGTCTTCCCGTTGACCATCGCGAGCGTTCTCGCGTGCCAATAGCATGCCGCTAGCGGCAGAGGAGGAAATCGCGCTCGGAGGTACCTGATGCGTTTTCCCGGCACGCCGACTGGGTAGGATGAACGTTCAACTCGGGCGCGAAAGGGAAATGAATATTCTCCAGTCGACTGGTTCTGGCCATTGTCTTTCACGAGTGCGAGCGGGCCGATCACCACGGGCCACCATGTCCTCCCGCCGGGAACAGACGGACAACCTAGTTACACGGCAAATCTGCAGCCACTTCGAGTATGGACTGCGATGAGGACGGGCGCGGGGATGGAGCCACTAGGTCATTGTGAGCCGATCTGCGATTGCCGTCTTGGTCCGAAAGGGAGATGGCGTGCGACGATTGGATAGGTACCAAAACGAACTCAGGTTAGTTATCGTGGCTCTGATTTCGATAGAGTTTTCAGCTGCGTAGGAGTTCCAAGCAGTGGCAGCCGAACCGAAGATCGCAGAATTGGCGCCCAGCGTGAACGAGCTCACGTCATATGACAAGGAGCACGCTGTCGCCTACATGCGGCTTCTTGATGCGGACGCTGACAAGGCAGATTGGCGCGAAATCGCGCGCATTGTGCTTGGGCTCGACCCGACCGTTGAACCGGATCGCACGCGACGCACGTTCGAAAGTCATCTGGCTCGGGCCAAGTGGCTTGCGGGCCACGGTTATCGCGATCTGCTACGTGGCGGTTGGCCAAAACAATGAAGAGCGCAGATATCGGAATCGCCGGAATTCCTGAGATCGCAAAAGTTGATCATTCCATCGATTAAGTGCATGCGTGACGCGTGCCCGGTGCGCAAGCGGCCGGAAAGCGCCACAATCATTGGATGCAATTGGTCCCGTTTGAACATTTTACGGGAAAGGTGCGATGTCGGATACTGACTGGAGATCTGAGAAAGCGTACAGCGGCCTCGAGAAAGCAGACGCTGCTGACCTGGCATGGGAGTGGCTGCGCCGGGATCGCGACTACCAGGAGGACTATAAGCGGTTATCTCGCCGCGAACGTTCAAGCGCAGCGGCGGGCCAGTTCCGACGCAAGTGGGGGCTCTCGTTTTCCTGCTGACCCGCAAAAGACCTTCGACAAGCAAGCTGTGTTCTGGGCACCCGAGGTGCTGTCGACCGTGCTGGCTGTGCGGTCGGCCAACTACCTTGCGCCCAAAAGCTACCAGCTCGATTTCGAGAATCTGCCAGGCAGCGAGCTTCGTCGTGCGCCGGATGGATGGCATGCGGTCGTGCCGCTTGGGGGCACGTGCCATCGCCTTTGGCTGTGCGAGCATCCGACGAATGGATCTGCTGTCGTCGTTGATCTGCCGCTCGACGCCAATTTCGAGCTTCGCTTGGGGGCCGCGCGGCGACTTTGGCTCGCCCTCGAGCATCGGCCGCTCGGAATGCCCCCTCTTGCTTTGCCTGCTTTGAAGCAGCGTCGGCTGATCCTTGCGCTGCGCGCAGTGGATGGATGGCAGCAAGGAAATAGCTATCGCCAAATCGCGCAAGGTCTGTTTGGAAGTCATCGTATCGCCGAGCGCGGCTGGAAGACCGACGATCTGCGCAGCCGAACCATTCGACTTGTTAAGCTCGGGCGGCGACTCATGCGCCTTCGCTGCCGAGCATGGTTCGACAAAGGCATCAGCAGGAATGACAGTTCATGAGCTGAGGCGTGAGAAAAGGCATTGTCGCTGTTCTGTGCAGGAATTCTTCTTCTGGCCTCGCTCGATCGGCTGTAGAATAAGGTATCTGCGTTTCGATCTATCACTCCGTCCTCTGTCGTCGGGCTCCCTGCACCAGAGACATTATCTTCGCTGGAAGAATCTGACCGGTTTGTCGGATCACCCCTCAGGTTGTTGAGTGCTCGTGACTTGAATTGAGGCGGCACAAGGAAGTCTGGTAAGACCGATTGAGACCTCCGGAAAGCCATTTCAGGCAGGCTGCGCTAGCACCGCTTTCTCGCAAACGCGGGCGACCCACCAGCAAAGAGAACGAGCGATTGGGCATGCTCGCTGCGATGCATCGCGTAGGCCTGATACTGCATGCCACTTTGAGCGCGCCAGCGGGTACGATCTGCAAAGCGCACCCTCGCACCAGATCGTGACGATGATTTCCGGTGCGACAAAGAAGGCATTTCCCTGCCAGGAGTGCCGGCAGAGCGAGATAGTTGTGATCGTACAGCGGGCGCGCTCGTAGGTCACTTGTGGACAGATTGATGGCCCTCAGCTGCGCAGGATGTCGGGGCGAGATGTGATGTTCAGCATCGGCGTTGGCCGAACAACCGAGAGCTCTCTGCCTGCGACAAGATGACGGGCCCACGCACACCAGCTCTCCATTCTAGATCTCCCAACTGTCGGCGGGCTCGATGACGGAAAGATCGCTGGTAATCACAATATCAAACCATCCGAACATGTCGGCGCCGAAAGCGAGCTCACGACGTCCATGATCACGTCGCCCACTTCAGAGGAGAACGCCTGCAGATTTGGAATCGGAGATGAGGAAGCAAAGGTCGATCGTGACGTTCGGGAGACAATCCGCTTGGTTCCTGCACCCGCACGTCGTCGCATTGAAGGCGACCGTTTCGAGCGGATCAGACACTTCACTTGCGAATAGCCTCCCGAACTCGGTTAAATCGCTGTGCCGTCCACGCCGCTTGATCAGTTCAGCACCCAGGTCGTCCCGCAGTACCGACAAATAGCGGCTGAACCGAGCTTCCTGCTGCTCCCGAAGTAGCGGCCGCGCGTGACGCTGCCTTCGCGTGCGACGGTCACAAAAGGCCGGATGGCAAGGAACTTCAACATCTTAAGTCCCCACTGTGTGCTTCGGCGCCAGAATGAATATCCATCACATTTTTCGACGTCCGTAGGCGGATTGCCGCGTATAAGGGGCGGCTGCGCACAAGGAGAGCCACTGATATTGGTCTGGTACCGCACAACGATCTGCGTCAACAACTCGGTGCCGTAACGGGAGGCTATGTCTTCTTGCGGGATGCCGGCTTCGGCTTGCGACCTTTAGGTAAGGTCGCAGGTGGCGGCGCACCCTTGGATGGCCGAACAAACAGCTCGGAGACAGCAACCCCAAGCGTCTCGGCGAGCCGATCGAGAAGATCGATTGTCGGGTTCGCCTGTTGGCGCTCCAGTCCGCTCAGATAGGATCGATCAACACCTGCATCGTAGGCCAATTGCTCTTGCGGAATGCCGCGCTCGACGCGGATCCGGCGCACATTGTAAGCCACAAGCGCACGAGCTCTCATGCGCGAAGGCAGCCATTTCGCTGGTCATCAAACCACTGGCTATAACCGACATAAAAGCATCACAAAAATTGGAAGTTGTTCGTCGGACTATTCGCTACGTGTCATCAAATCGCTGTTCGCCGGACGGGACTAGGGCTGAGAGACTTCCATCGTTACCCACCTATGCGCCGCGAAACGCGGCGAGGGCGTCAGGAAAGAGTTGTTGCAGAAGAGGGGCCGCAGCCCGGACGCGATTGCCGCCATGGGATGCAATCCGATGCTGATCCTGCTAGCCCGCAACAAGGGTAGTAGCTCGGCGCGCCCGCGCAGTGAACCCGCTGAAAGCGCAGCTACTGGCAAATGCCGAAAGCATTTGTTGTCAACGAAACCTGCCCCCGTTTGCTCTCGTGAGAGGCAAGCCCCACATGGTGCTACCAACTGGTATCGTTGAGAGGTACGCAAGGCACTTACCTGGACTGGGGGCAAACCTTCAAAGACGAGGCGGTCCTTACCGGGCCAGCGACGTCAAAGGTTAGCGGCGCCGTGTCTCGGCGCTCAGTCTCTGGAAAGCGCTGTCTCCGCGACGTCGCTAACTTTAGTGTTAGCCTTTCCCATCGGGTATCAACACTGACACGTCACCTCCTTCTAGAGCGCTGCCAATTTCCAGGCCCAGAACGAGCGCCAATCACCTAGCTGAATTGGTCGGATCGTTTGCTACTTTCTAAGTGGGGCCGCTGCCTTGTGAAGAAAATGGAGATGCGCGGCTTCCTAAACCGCTCCGCTACATGAAAAAAGCTCATACGCTGCCGCTCATGAGAGAGCTGAAAATATTGGCGGGGTAAGACCGGAGGCATGGAAGCGATCGCTTGAAGGACCACCCGCACCGCAAACCTTAATATCGTCGGCCCCCTCGGCACAAGCCGACCGGGTGTCCATGCCGGAAAGAGCGTGACAGTGCTGACAGCAGCAATCGCGTCTCCGCCACTGGAAGCAGCGCGGGAGCGACCAGGCGCCAGTCGATTGGGACTGGATCGGCGCTGTCCCTGCTGCGCCTGCGCTGCAGATTGAGGTTAGCAGGAACGTGACTCGGTGCTGTTCCATTCTGGTAAGGCGCGGTCTGTCAATGCGTCGCTAACCCTAGTGGGTTTGTACTCAGCTAGCTTTCCACAAGCTGACGAAGCCGGTACGGCAATGCACAAACGAAAGTAGCTCTTGCGCCGCTTGCTGACGATGCTTACTGACGCCGCTGAACCGCCTCATCAGCGACTATCCCCGCAAATCAAAAATGGAACGATCGCTCCAGAGCCTGGCACAAGGACTTTCTCTGCAGCATAGGCGCGGCAATTGAAGATGTCGCTGAACGAGATCATGGCGAACAAAACAATCGTAGACCATGAATATGCGCGCAACACGCTAATCTGTTCCGCTGAAGGCATCGATTTCGGAAAGTGGGTGGTGCGCAACGGATCGGTATTCATTGTCATCAATCTTCGTGACGGCCACACCAGGCTGCGTAACGCGCTGCCGGCCGTCCCGGACCAGTGTTAGGCGCGGACAGCTTTGCCGTACCTTGCCCGATCGCGTGTACATCCGGTTCGGTGGTGGGCTACTTAGGTTGTTCGGGTGAGGCATGCACGTCGTTGAGGCGCTTGCCACCGCGGTGAATTGTCGCGGAGCATCAATGCGTGCTCACAATAGGCCCGTCACGAAGAGCGAGACTGACCACGGAGCGAACGAAGCTCAGGATGTCGACCACCTGCGATCCGTGCGTCGAAGCCGACATAGCGTGGCTCTGGGCTCGCATCGTCAGAGCCCAAGCCGTTTTCCGATGGCAGCCAACGCCATGGGGCCGGCCTTTTCATTGGCGCAGCATGGGCCGGCCAGCTGTCGCATGTCGATGCGTACTTGTCGGGCAAGTTGTCGCGCCCAGATCTGGCAGTTGCGAAACGGTACATCGTAAGGTTACGGACAGGTCGGATGCACATAAACGTGCTCTCATGGCAGCTTCTCCAGCTTCGAAACGCGCAAAAAAATGCTATTGCAAACATGAATCCAGCTCCCAATCTGTTGTCTTTTGCCGATGCGCGCGTGCGACAGCGGGCCGTCACCGACCGAAAATTCTCCAAATGGAGAGCGCTGGCTCCAAGGCGTCCATGTTTTCAGATAAGACGTGGCATGAAGCCGATAGCGCGGGCGGCTGCAGCAATGAAGCGAGCGCGCGCACTGTCCGATCTCGACCGGTGCTGCGCAATCTGGTGGCTCTATCGCCTCCATTTCGGAATCACGGGCAGCGTGATGCTGGGCCTTACCGCGGTCAAGCTGTCCAGCTCCCGCTGAAGCAATAAGGCGTCGTGACAACGACCGCCTTCCATACGACCGGAGCGCAGTCCCATCGAGGCCACCACAGGTCGCCGGTTTGGCTGGCGAGCAAAAGTGTTGGCTCAACGCCAATGGTCTCAAGTTTCCACCAGCCCACAAAGGTCGAATCCCATCCAGCCCCGATGACCTGTCGAGGGGCCGGACTCCGGCAAAGTCAGCGAGCAAACCGCAAGGCGTGCTCCCGTTCCGGTATCAGAAACCTGAAATTGACGGCGCGGATGATGCTCTATGGAGGTCGGCTAGCAGTGTTAAACGATGGGTAGGCCAGCTGAGAGCGGCGAGCGCCAAATTCGGACCGCTTGGGCGGTAAAATCTGGCGATCGGGACAAGGGCGCCGACGCTCAAGTTGCACTGGAGATGTTTGCGGCAAATGAAAAAGGGATATGCCGCGCCCGACGCGAAGCGATGGAAACGCAACTCAAGCAGCTCATAACGCGTCGTGAACTCGGTGACATCTTTGTCCTGTATCCCAGTCAGCTCGCGCTGACCACGACACCGAAATATGTTGGCCTGCCTGCCGACGTTCACGCGGACGTTCTGACACGCAGCAGCTACCCAGATTGGGAATCCACCTGAGCACGATGATCCAACCCGGGTATCGAGGCTGCTTCCCTATCGAGCGGTTTAACGAGAGCAACAACCCTGTTGAGCTGATCGTCGGTAGCTTTGCTTTTCAGGCGTGGCGGTTCAAAGTCCTCCCTTTCAAAGAAGATTATCTCGCGGTCTCTAGAAATTATTTCGGCAACGTGCAACCCATGCATCACGTGCCGCGGGACGAGATTTGGAGCGGCTAGTCCTTATCCGGGAAAAGCACGCTCCTTATGATGTCGGACTGCGGTCACGCTCCGAAGGGCCTGTGTTCGGCGAAGGCGCTGAGGCAGGCCTTACCCCCAGCAGCTACCGGTCCTACTAGTCCGAGAATCCGCATTGCACGACTTTTTGGTCCCGATATTTGCTGCAGCGGATTGAGTTTGAATCGTTCTGGCCCTGAAGTTCAGCATTTGCAGACATACTCGTAAGGCGTGAGACCCTTCGGGGTCTTGGGCCGCCGAGCGAATTTAGCGTTGATTAAGTCAGCAACGTGTGCTTCGAGCTCATCGTTCCGGTCATGATGATAGCGTTGGACGGTCGCTTCCTTGATCGTGCGGTTCATGCGTTCGACCTGGCCATTGGTCGAGGGATGCTTGATCTTGGTGAGCCGACGGAGACTGAACCCGCCGCTGAGCATTGGCGTCCACTTCAACAATGAACCGGCATAGTGACGGCAATCTTGGAACACTTTCAACCTGACAGTTCGTTGGTCGAATGTTTGGGGTTGATGAGCATTAGCTTCAACGACCGATGGCGCGGTCAGGCGCTCGGGCAGATCGCGCGATCCCACCGTGCTGATTCAGTTGGTCGCAATTTGCCCCGACTGGGAGGACATTGTCGAAACCGTATTGGAGACCAATCAAAGACGGCCGATCAAGGCCGGTCAGGTTCGCCGTCGCTGATCGGAATCGATCCGCACCGACTCACCGAGCTCTGCGGGCCAGCTCTTGTGCTTAGCGATGCCCCGCCCCGGGCCCGCCGGGCGAGGCTTGCGGTTTGGCTCAGTCGTCGTTCCGACGGTTAGGACGAGACCAGATCAAGCTGAAGCCCTCGCCCTCTTCATCGGCGAAGAGGCTCGCGAAGATCGGTGCGGTGAAGCTTGGGTCGTCGGGCTTGAGGCCGAGATAGTCGCGGCCTCGTTGGAGCGCTCGGACTAGGCGGTCCCGATCTTAACTCGGCCGACATAGATCCGGTGGCTCGGGGCGTTGTCGCCCGAGGGGCTGGTTTCGGGGACGATGCGGACGTTCCTCGCCTGCAGCGAGAGGGTGACAATTTCGCCGTTGAAATCGTTGTTGCCGGTCCTCTTGAGGTGCTGATGGTCGCCATGGTGGTTCTCCTTGATCTGAAGTTTTCCGAGCCCGCACCTTGCAGCCTCCATGGTGATCGACAGACCGGAGGCGATCGACGGCGCACCCCGAAGGGGCCGAAGCGTCGGCGGAGGTTGGCAGCCAGGCGAATTTCTTGTTTCGCGAGGAATGACGGCATAGCCGGCAGGGGAAGAAAGCCGATCGGCGCCGTTGCGCCATAGGCGGTCGAGGCGTTAGCCGTCCTTCGGTCAGATCAATCCATCGAAGAGGCCGTTTGGCGCGCTCGGTCCGAACGGAGCTGACATCATGGAGAACGTGGCGATCTGCGAGTCCACTGAAAGAGTTGGCGCAACCGAATCCAATGGTGATGAGCTCTCCTATTGCAGTAAACGGATCTCCACCTCCGCGATCGCTGACCGGCTGGACGCCTCCGTTGACGAGAGTTGCTGGCCGTATCTCTGATCCGTCGCTATTTGATCGACGCCGCCCAAGGACTGGCACGAAACTGCCGCTCTGCGATAATCGGTCGAGCCTCGACGCTTGGGCCGCTCTGAGTGTAGCTCAAAGACAAGAATCGCGAGCACTGAAGTTCGCCTACACAGAGTTGCACGAGAAAGCCATCAGGCGCGTCGCCGTCGAGTCTTGCAGAATCTCATCAAGGTCGTGCCTTACAAGGTTCACACCGTCCTCACGGGGGCACTCACTTCACCGATCCGGCCGACGACAGTTGGACCGCGGCTAACATCAAGGAGAAAATCGAGCGGAAGGAGCTCTTCTGGGCGCTTGCCTTTGTCGCGGCCTGCGCCGTAACGATATCGAACATCGCCTCACCTAGCCCAAACATCTCCGGACCAACGGTTAGGTCGAGCGCATGAACCGAACGATCAAGGATCGCCACGGTCAAGCGTTTCCACTATGAGGCTCGCGCCGAGCTCCGCAGCCACCTCTCAGACTTCGTTAACGCCTACAACTTCGCCAAGCGACTCAAAACTCACAAAGGCCTCACACCGTTCGAGTTCATCTGCAGTGCGTAGATAAAAAAGCCAGAACGATTCACCCTCAATTCCGCTCCAGGAGATGCCGGGACTAAACATTTAGGGGACAGGGATTACCAAGTTTCCCTTCGGCGGCTCAAAACTTCAAATCAGTTTTCTGGCGACGCGAAGGGCGCAATTCTTGTTCAAATTCCGACAGCGGTACAAAGCCCGTCGGGTTCGAAACACTGGTCGCGTGAAGTGCCATGGAGCTATTTATGCGCAATTAGGCACTTAATGCGCGCAGACGGTGCTGGCACGGACGTTGCTACTAAGGTGAAGTACTGAAAGTGCTTAGCGCACCCAGACGCGAGTCGAGCGATGCTCTCTTTCCTTGAAACGATGTGGCGCGCTTGTCAGAGGACGAGCTTGTTCCTTGTGACTTTGTGTGTCGTCGCGCTTAGCGCGGCGACACAGACATTGGCTACGGATCTCGCTAGGCAGCCCGTCTACACCAAGGCACAACCCCTCTCGGTCGCGGTCGCGATCGGAGATCAGCTAGCACAAAACGTCGCGCGGCCTCTGACAATAACTTCGGAGAGTAACATGGCGCTGGGTTTAGAATCTCCGGCTCCCCCGATCAAAGTGGAGAACTGGCTCCGTGGTCAGCCCCTCACGAGCTTCCAGCCCGGGAAAGTGTACATCGTCGAATTTTGGGCAACTTGGTGCGCACCGTGTGTGGCGGCGCTGTCCGATCTGGTACAGCTGCAAGAGAAATACAGGGATAGCGGAGTTGAGGTCCTCGGAATAGCAGCTCGTGAGCGTGCTGAAACCGCGGAAGAGGCCGAAGCAAGTTGGACGCATGGTTGACCGGAAAGTTGTCGAATCTAAACTATCGGGTCGGGATCGACTACACACGCGAAATGGACAAGCTTTGGATGGATTCTAGCTTTTCCGTCGGGATTCCCACCTCGTTCGTCGTCGACCGTGACGGCCACATCGCCTTTATCGGTTCCCCGACGCAACTCGAAGAGGTTTTGCCGAAGATTCTGACCGGCAGCTGGCGCATCAGCGATGAAGCGAAAGCCGCCGATGCAGAGCGGATCGCCAAGGGCGAACGCACAATGCCGATCTTTGCCAAACTGACGCCGGCGCTGAAGGGGCAGGATTGGGCGAAGGCGCTTTCGGTGGTCGAAGAAGCCGTCGCTGTTCTGCCGGATGACGTGAACTTCCGCGTACTCCAGGCGGATCTGTTGCTTCACAGATTGCGCGACTTGCAGGCCGGCCTGCCGGTGATGCGCCAATTGGTTCGTGACGCGACCAACAAAAAATCCGCGCTGTGGATGGCTGAGGCGATGCGCCAACTCTTTGATCCGGCCAATGACAACTCTCATTTGCCGCAGGCCGAGCGCTTTGCGATGGGCAATGAGTTATCCGAACACATTCTGGCAATAAATCCCCCTCAACCCGGCGAGGCCCCTAAGTTCGTGTCCTATCCGACGGTCGCTCAGTACTATTACGAGAGCGGCAACAAGGATCGTGCGATCGAGTTGATCGAGGTGACGCTGAAGTCGCTGGATGGCGCCGCACATATTCCGGACAATCTGAAACAGCAGGTTGTGTCGGAATTGGTCCAAACGCTGGCAAACTATAAGGGTCAGAAGGCTTGCTATGGGTCTGTTTGTGCGACTCCGCAACCCGGAGTCTCGCAAAGTACCAAAGCGCAAGCGCCGGAGGAGAGAAGGTGAAAAAGGGTTATGATCTGAGCACCTCGCTGGTCAATTCGGCCATTTGTCGGATGGGCCTTTGGCAGTTAACGATCAGCGGGCACGGCGGTGGATCGTTTGTGGCACTTGGAAGTTCGGATTGCTATGACCTCCATCCGCATCGATGTGGAGGTGATCTTCCAGGTGAAGTCGCGCCGAGATTCCATAACGCAAAGTCTCCGGCGGTCATATGCTGAACACTTCCTTCATCAAATGCACCTTTGCGTACAGCCATGGCCGAGGCCGGAGCTACGTATCCGCCTACTTGGCTCACACAAGCTCGGATCGGGCAAGGCCGGCGGATGTCTAAGATCGATGCTCTCAGCCCGAGGAGCTCGCAAAGCGTGAGGCGCTTCAGCTAAGCGCTTACGCGAAGAGAGAGCGTAATGGGTAGAAGAGTTCGGCCGCAGCCCCCAGACCCCGTGCATTTATCGCATTCCTCGGACGGCGCGCCAAGCATTGGGCACGTCGGATCTGAATCGAACGTGTTTTAGACCGCGTGTGCCACAAACCCATAGCGCCATGACCAGTCGAGATGACAAACGACCCGCCGCAATCGGCTTGGTTCTGCCGTTTGCGTTGGAGCATTGGCTGAAGCAGCCAGTCCGTGCTACGATTATCCTCGTCGGATTTTTAGGGGCGACGGTTACCGACCTGTTCATGCCGGTTTATTCCGGCCGTCTGGTGGATGCATTGACGTCGGTCCCCTCCGACGAAGCGGCACGACATGCGGCACTGATTGCGTTCGCTGGTACCCTCGCGCTTGGTCTGCTCTCGATCATATTGCGGCTTACGGGCTTGCAGGCGATCGTGCCGTTCACGCTGAAGACCATGTCGGATGTGGCCCGTGGGGCCTTCATGCGCGTGCAGCGCTTCTCAACCGACTGGCACGCTAACTCGTTCGCCGGCTCGACCGTGCGCAAGATCACCCGCGGCATGTGGGCGCTCGACCTGCTTAACTATACGATCCTAATGGCATTGTTGCCGTCGCTCGCGGTGCTCGTGGGCTCGACGATCCTGCTCGGCCTGCATTGGCCCGAGCTCGGCGCCGTGATCGGCCTCGGCGCAGTGATTTATGTCGCCATCACGACGGCATTCACGATCGGCTACATCGCGCCGGCGGCGCGCGTCTCCAACGCCTGGGACAGCAAAGTCAGCGGCACGCTAGCGGACGCGCTCACTTGCAATACTGTGGTGAAATCCTTCGGTGCTGAGGCGCGTGAGGATGCGCGGCTTGACGGTGTCGTCAGACGCTGGCGGGCGCGGGTGCAGCGCACCTGGCTGCGGTCCAACGGCACGAGCGCGGTGCAGCTGGTGATGCTCTTGTGCTTTCGTGCTTCGGTGATCGGCGGCGCTATCCTGCTGTGGATAGCGGGGCGCGCCTCTCCGGGCGACGTCACCTATGTGTTGACAAGCTATTACATCATCCACGCCTATTTGCGTGATGTCGGGATGCACATCAACAATTTGCAGCGCTCGGTAAACGACATGGAAGAACTGGTTACCATCTATGGCGAGCCGATCGGCATTGTCGATGCCCCCGACGCCAAGCCGATCGACATTCACGGGGGGAGGATCACGTTCGAGGACGTCACCTTCCTCTATGACGGCGATCGCGTGCCGCTCTACGACGGATTGTCGATCAACATCGGCGCCGGCGAGCGGATCGGTCTGGTCGGGCGCTCCGGCTCCGGCAAGACCACGTTCGTCAAGCTGCTTCAGCGGTTCTACGACGTCTCCGGCGGCCGGATCCTGATCGACGGGCAGGACATCGCGCTGGCCACGCAACAATCGTTGCGCAGCCAGATCGCGATCGTGGAGCAGGAACCGATCCTGTTTCACCGCTCACTGGCTGAAAACATCGCCTATGGCCGACCCGGCGCCAGCATGGCGGCGGTCAAACAGGCGGCGAGGCTCGCCAATGCGCATGACTTCATCATTCGATCGCCGAAGGGCTACGGCACGCTGGTGGGTGAGCGCGGCGTAAATCTGTCAGGCGGCGAGCGGCAGCGCGTTGCGCTGGCGCGCGCGTTCCTTGCCGATGCGCCAGTATTGATCCTGGACGAGGCGACGTCGAGCCTGGATTCGGAATCGGAAGCGCTGATCCAAGAGGCGATGGAACGGCTGATGAAGGACCGCACCTCGATCGTAATCGCGCACCGCCTGTCGACGGTGCGCGGCCTCGACTGCATCCTGGTGTTCGATCGCGGCGAGATCGTCGAGCGGGGCGCGCATCCGGAACTGATCGTGCAACCCGGCGGCATCTATCGCAGTTTGTTCGAGCAGCAGGCCATCGAGTTCGGTCCGCTCTCGGCGGAAGGCCAGCCTAAAACATCGCTGGCCCCGTCTCCGTAGGCCTGGTGCTATTTGGCCGTACTGGAGGGACATGAGCATGGCCTGATAGTCCCACATCCCTTTTGCAATCCGGTGACGGAGGCGCGCGTGAGCGTTGATGCAAAGGGGGATGAAGAGGTCTTCTGGAGGTGGTTCGCAGATATGGTTGAGCCGGGCCGGCCGTTCGGCTTAAGCGAGGTCCGCGGCGACGGCAGCGGGATCACGGAGGCACGGCGCACGCCGCGCTTGCCGGTATGTTCTCGTACCGAGCTGCTGCGCGGTTCGGTGACGATTTCATCGCGACGGTGGGAATAGCTGTAAGAATCTTGACAATCGGTGCGCCGCCTATCACCGGATTCTGTATCGGCTCTCAAGCCGTCCTGGGGTTCGGTTGGGGCGTGCGCGACTTTGCTCGTGTAATGAAGGTTGCGAAGTCTATGCTCTCTATCACCGTTGCACTTTCCTTTGCGTATTCCGCAGCCGTCATGCTTTTTGTCTGGCCTTTGGTCAAGTTATTTAGCGATAGCGACAAGGTTACCGAAATTGCCGTCTCGAGCTGCATCGTCTTTCACCTGTTTTTTGGGCTTTACGGTATTCAGAGTTTCGTGACGACAATGCTTCAGTCACAGGGGAGAGCCCGCCTTAGTGCGGTGGTGTCTTTCGCTGGGCAGGGGTATCTTTTCATACCGGCGGTACTTCTATTCCCTCTCATATCAGGCTTCAGTGGAGTTTTAGCCAGCCAAGCCATCGCTGAGCTGGGCGCTGGAATGATTGCGCTGTTCGTCATCTTGCGCCAGTTCGTCGAGCTCAGGCAAGGTGGACCGGCATAGTCAGCCAGGAATCGAGAGGGGTTCCTTGACGTGATTAGGCATCATCAGGGCAATGATGCATTCCTCGCGGGCAGCCAGCCGTCATCCGTTCCGAGCTAGTTGCCGAAGTCATTCCCCTCGGAGGAGGGAACGAGGTTGGCTAGTTACATGGATGATTAAGCATGGAGTCCCGTCGAGTGCGCCGGATCGTCGAAACATTGTTCAGCATAGGAGTTCGATGGGCACTGCGCCTATCACTCTCCAGGCACGGCCTCGCCTACCTGCACAATCAGAGCGCCGAGCGCTCGTTCCCAAGAGGCCGGGCACGGTGGCCGGACGAACACGCCGCTCTTGCGGGAATGAATGCGGTGCATCGTGGTCCGGTAGGATAGTCTTCTCCTGGCCGACATCTTCGGAAGACCTTGAACAGGTTTAAAGGAGCAGGCTGCGGGCTGCGAATTCGAGACGAAAGAGCAGGCCGCCTTGATCGCGGCGAAGCCGGTCCGGGGCCTGAATTGCGCCCCGGAGGCTCACGCCACCGACGTCTTCTCGTCCCAAGTCGGTACAATACTTCTCCCAGTCACTTGCGCCGGCGTTACACCAACAAGTTCTTCATACAGACGAGGATCAGTCGCGCCTTCGGTGTTGATCAGGAAGACCCGTGCATTCTGTCCAAGTCCGGTCATGGACCGCGATGTCTGGTTGGAGGCAACTTTCAGCAGTCCTGCCAGACCTGCGCCGCCACTTTCCCCAGCAACGACAGCGGGATCGCCATCCACAGGGTTTGCCAAGAGCTTCATTACGCTGATGGCGTCCTCGTCGTCGACCATCATGAAGGCATCGGCAGCGCGCGAAAGGATGCGCCATGCGACGAGGGACGGATCGTAGCATTCAAGCATCGCCATCACTGTTGACGCCCCATGCTTCACCTTGACGGGATGGCCAGCTCGAGCGCTTTCAAGCAGGCACGCCGCGCGCGAAGGCTCGACAACGGTGAAGAATGGCCTGTTGGCACCTGCCAGAACCCAGAAATGTCCTGCAATTGCAGCAGCGACCCCACCCACGCCGGCTTGAACGAACACGTGGGTCGGAGGCTCGGATAACTGACGCAGCGCTTCGCTCACGAGAGCCGTGTATCCCTGCATCACTATGCCCGGAATACGCTCGTAGCCCGGCCAGGACGTGTCAGATACCGTGATCCACCCCTTATCTGCGGCAACTCGGGACGCTTCGGCGACGGAGTCATCATAGTTGCCGCTGACGCGGATCGTCCGCGCGCCAAAGCGAGCGATAGCCGCGATCCGCTCGTCGCTGACGCCCGAGTGAACGAATATGACGCACTTCGCGCCAGCCAGCTGGGCACCATGCGCGACTGATCGGCCGTGATTGCCATCGGTGGCGCACGATACCGTCATCCCCCGCGCTACGGCATTCACTTCGGGCAATTGGAGCTCGGACACGTCAAGAACCCGGCCGAGCCTCCGACCTGCTTCCTCCAGCACAAGGCGGATTACGGCATAGGCACCACCCAAACCTTTGAAGCTACCAAGTCCGAGCCGATGGCCTTCGTCCTTCAGGTGGATCGAGGCAACGCCGATCTCACGAGCAAGGCCCGGCAGCGAGACGAGCGGCGTTGCCTTGTAATCGTCTCGATGCGAAAGGAAGCGCTCTACTCCGCGCGCTCCTTCGACACTGAGCATCTTGGCATCCGAAGCTTCCAGTGGCGCGCGGTAATCGGTGTGCCGGTTGAGAAGCAACATGGTCCGACTCTCTTGCGTCTCTGCTGACGCTTATCAGAAAAATCATTTACGACAATAACATCCATGCATTCTGCGGCCACTTATGCAAGAGTGGATCGCTGCGGCTCGAAACAGGGGTAGGACCGCCAGGAAGACTCAGCGGAACACTGGCGAACCTGATCGTTTGATCGTAAGCGTAGCTCTGCGGCCCTTTTGAACGGCGCTTGACGGCTATTTTGAGCGCGTGGTGCGTCGCCGAGGCTTCCATATTTCCGACAATGCATTGACGGCGGCCTCGAGCGCCTTCCGGTCGACGACGTTGGGATCGAACTGCTCGGGGCCCCAGAGGCGCATTTGTTCGTGCTCCGGATGGGTGGGGTCGCTGATGGCGTCGAGGTATTCGGCATAGCCTGACGCACCGCCGACATCTTCCGGAGGACAACGGCCGGCGGCGTCGAGCAAGAGGGGAAGTCCCTCCGTTGTCGTGTTGTCGAACCACTTTTCAATCTTGATCACGTGATCCCAGCTGTCGCCGAAGTCGTAGAGATAATGGATACCCCCCCCCCCCCCCCCCCCCCCCCCCCCCCCCCCCCCCCCCCCCCCCCCCCCCCCCCCCCCCCCCCCCCCCCCCCCCCCCCCCCCCCCCCCCCCCCCCCCCCCCCCCCCCCCCCCCCCTGAACGATATTGGAGAGCCGCGTCTTGCGGGCATCGATGGGCTGAGGGTCAAAATCTCCATCGGGATCAGGGATACCCCAACGACCGTCGCCGGCCAGGAACTCGAAGAGATGGCTATTCGTCCAGCCAAACGCCGCCTGAAGCGTCAGATGCAGCCGATCAAGGCGCAGGGTGATGGGTACGACAAGACACCGCATCACCTCCGGTTTCACGTCCTTGAGGGTTACCCTGATCCGGACGGCGGTCGTGTTAAGGCTCATGCTGCCAGTCTCGGATCGAGCGCATGCATCGTGTAGGTCGATGCCCAGGGAAGCAGTTCGTCCAGTCGCGCCGCAGGCCAGCCATTAACGAGCTTCGCGAGGACATCGGAGAACCAATGCTCGGCGCTGACGCTATTGAGCTTACAGGTCTCGATTAACGAAGCTAGTACAGCCCAACTCTCGGCACCCTCGTCGCAGCCGGCAAAAAGGGAGTTCTTGGCGTTAAGCTTGATCGGCCGCATCGCACGCTCGACCGCGTTGGTATCCATCTCGATGCGACCGTCATCAAGGTAGAGCGTCAGGCCGTCCCAATGACGCAGCGCGTAACGCAAGGCCTTTGCCGTGTCGCTCTTCTGTGCAAGGTGATCAAGCTTGGCCTCAAACCACTGCTTCAAGGCTGTAGCCAGAGGTCTGGCATGCACCTGCCTGCCAGCACGGCGCTCCGCATCCGATCGGCCGCGGAGCGCTTTCTCGACCGCGTAAAGCTGGGCGATGCGCTCAAGAGCCTCGCGGGCAACCGGAGCTGGCGCCGGAGCCGCCTCGCGCTCGATCTTCACAAACTGCCGCCGCAGATGCGACCAGCAGAAGGCGAGCGTCCCGGACAGGGCGTCCGCACGCGTCTCTCGGGTCATGGTCTTGTAGGCCTGATAGCCATCGCAGTGGATGATGCCGCGATAGCCCTCAAGCAGCCGCAAGCCATGAACGGCGCCGCGGCCCGGTGCATAGGCATAGACCACCCCAGGCGGATCAGGCCCGGCCCAGGGCCTGTCATCGCGCGATAGCGCCCAGAAGTAGCCGGTTTTCGTCCTGCCGCGACCCGGATCCAACACAGGCGCCGGCGTCTCATCGACACAGAGCTTCGAGGAGGCGAGCAGAAGCTGGCGCAGCCGATGCCACAAGGGCTTCAATTCCTGGGCGGCATAGCCAACCCAGAAGGCGAGCGTGGAACGGTCGATGCCGATACCGTGCGTCGCCAGCATCTGCGCCTGGCGGTAAAGCGGCAGATGCCAATGATACTTCGCGTCGATCACATGAGCGACCAGCCGCTCGGTGGGCAATCCACCCCTGATCAGTCGCTCGGGAGCAGCGTGCTGGAGGACGACGCCATGACAGGCGCGGCAGGCGAGCTTGGGCCGGCGAGTGACGATGACGCGATAGTGCGCCGGAACGACGTCGAGCCTCTGGCTCTCATCGTGACCGATCTCAAAGAGATCGCCCTTACAACACGGACAACAGCTCTCAGCCGGCATTAGGGTTTCGACGATGCGTGGCAAATGCTCCGGGAGCTGACCACGATTGGCCCGGCGTGCGGCAGTTCTCTTCTCGCAAATTCCGAGATTGGCGCGATCCTCGGCTGCTTCGAGAGCTGCGACGGCCTCTTCGATGTCCTCCAGAACAAGCTGTAGCTGATCAGCGTCCAGCTTTTCCGAGGACCGGCCAAACTGCGCATCCTTTGCAAGCTTGAGCAACCGCTCGAGCCTGGCGCAGCGATCCAGCAGAGCCGCGGCAAAGACACGCAACTCGGCTGGATCGCTTGGCAGCTCATTGGGCAAATCACTCATTGGCCCGAGCTTGCCATGCTTCGCGCCGTGATGCAGCGAAGATTTGTATTTTTACGCAAGCGCTTTCGGCTGCGGGATTCGAGGCGCGTGCATGCGTGTCCAATCCATGCCGGCCAGAAGCGCTGACAACTGGGCGGCATTCATCCGCATCACGCCGGCTACGATGGGTGGCCATTTGAAGCCGCTGCCATCGAGCCGCTTCCAGTACATCGCAAGGCCGGTGCCATCCCAGACGACAATCTTCACTCGATCGGGGCGCTTCGCACGGAAGACCACCGCTACGCCCTTCATCGGGTCATGGCCCAGCGTCTCTTTCGCCAACAGCGCCAAGCCCTCCGCACCCTTCCTGAAGTCCACAGGTTGCGTCGCCACGTAAATCATGAGGCTCGCGGGCATTGTCAGCATGAACGTGTCCGTCGGAGCGCTAGGAACACATCACTCAGCACAGCAAGGCCAGGCGTCCCGCGCACCTCTACGCGCGCCCCTTGGAACTCGACCGTCACAACGGCGGCTTCCGGCGACCCGGAGGGTTCTACGGTCGCCGGCAACGCGGATTCCGATACCACCGGCACGAACGACAGCGTGTCCGCCGACGCCGGCAACACCAACTGGCCCAACCGCGCACGGCGCCGCCAGTCATGCACCTGCTGGGGCCGGCAGCCATGACGACGGGCGACATCCGTGACAACCGCACCCGGCTCGAGGCTTTCGGCGGCAATCTGCGCCTTCAAATCGTCCGGCCAGCGCTTGCGACCTGCACCAGCATACACTTCGATACGTGGTGACAACGGTCGTCTTATGTCGTCAGAATGGTCGTCCATTATGAGCACCCTTCCAGAAGATGACTCTTCTAGCGGTGGTCTCAAGACTCCGCACAAACAATCCAAAGGGCCTCGGCGCTACGCTTACGTTTGATCTGACAATTCTCGACTTCCTGTAGCAGGAGAACCTCAGCCGGAACTAGTCGAATCTGTCGGCTCCGGCGTTGGCCGTTCAGCGGCGCATCAAGTAAATTGAGGAAACTGGAACGATCGTCCGAAATATAGCGCGATAGTTGATTCAGCCAGCGTGAAGGCGGAAGATCACTTGTTTGCCGAAGTCGAGATGGACTGGGAGCTTGCACACATGCACGACCAAACGAAGTGCACCTTCAGCGAAGCCTCTACAGGCTACTCTTCGGGAATAGGAATATTTAGGCGTCTCAAAGCTTCATGACGATGGATCGCGTCAAAACAGGCACTGAGCTGAATTCGATGCTTAAGTGTCATAAATCCAGGGTGGGTGGGCCGAAAGCCGCAAAGAAGGATTTACGCGATACTCAATCTAGTAGATCGGGTTTGATATCCGCCCTCCGTTTGCTCCTATCCTCCAACACCTTGTGACGAAGCGGAAGTTCGTTTGCCACAAGCGACCTGCTCCATATGTTGGGTCGGCCAAGCGGGGCGCGGCTGAGTACACCCGGCGTGCCGACGAGCAGCCTCGACGCAAACAAGGTACCTGCAGCAGGTGCCGTCATCGGAACCGCTCTCGGTCCAGTGCTTGCGCTCCGTTTCTGCTGTCGGAGAGCCTGCGCGATACTGCGTCTGCGACATCAAGCTGGGCGATTCTTGACAGTCACTACGTTCGATTCCGGTTATAGTCACCGAGCAATGCCTCGCTGGCGGTATGGTCGGGTACATCGTCCTTCCACCGAACGGAGCCAAACGGACGCTCTAGCATGCGCCGGATACGCACGGGCTCCGGACCCACGTGAAAGGACGCTGCTTGACGATCTAGCGCGCGTTCTGAATGCGTCGAGCGATTGCGTTGACGCAGATAATCAAGCCACGTGGGGCAATGGTAGCGTTCTGTCCACAGTTCAGGATCAGCGATATCGCGAGCAATCGACCAACCATACGCACCATTCCGCTTTCGGAACAGCTGCACATCTTGCATGATATTATGAAAGGCCCGCGCATTCTCTTGTGCCACGCGGTATTCGATTTCGATCACAACCGGTCCACTGCGGTGGGTTAGCGCGAGCCTAACCTCAGGATGCGCGAGCGCCTCAGCATCTTCGCTTTGCAGGTTTATGCGAGGCATACGCAGCCAAAGCCCCAATAGTGGAGAAATTAACATCAGCCCTGATGATATCAAAAGCGCCGTGTCGACACCGGCGGCATCGGTCAAATGACCCCAGCCCCAGCTACCGACAGCAATGCCTCCCGAGCTTGCTGCTTGGTAGGCTGCGAGGGAGCGTCCTGCCACCCAGCGCGGCGCCGACAGCTGCACGCCAATGTTGAAGAGAGCCCAGGAGATCATCCACACGGCCCCGGCAAGGACAAGTGCGGCCGATGTGAGAACCAGCTCGTGGCTCAACGCCACTGCCAGAAGCGCCCCACTCATTGACAGTGCGCAGGCGCGAATTGCTGCTTCACCGCTCAGCCGCTTTCGTACTTCGGGTACATAGAGCGCTCCAATTACCGCGCCAAGTCCGAACGCGCTGAGAGCTATCCCGTAGATCTGAGCACCGCCTCCAAGGAGATCACGGGCGACCAGCGGCATTAGCGCGATGATGGCACCTCCGATCACGCCGGTGATCATGGAACGAATCAGCACGATTTTGATCGAGGGCGAGTTAGCGATGTAGCGGAGCCCCGAAACGATGGCGCGGCTTAGCTTTTCGGGCGGAAGATATGACGGTTCGGAAATTCGCTTCCACAAGAACAGTGCAACAAGCAATGGCAGATATAGCAATGCATTTAGGGCAAACGAAGCGACTGCGCCGGCTGCCGCAACCACCATGCCGCCGATCGCCGGTCCCACGCTGCGCGCGATGTTGTAGCTGATACTGTTCAGCGCGACCGCAGCGGGAAGTGCTTCCGCGGGTACTTGCTCGCTAACTGAGGATTGCCAGGCAGGATCCATCAGAGCCACACCGCTGCCGATTACAAAACACAGGATCAGCAAGGAGTCTGGCGTGACCATCCCTAGCCAGGTAAGTGCCGTCAGCGCGGTCGCACCAGCTAGCGACATGCCGAGCGCGACAAGCATCACGATCCGCCGGTCATACATATCCGCAATTGCGCCTGCGGGCATCGAAATCAGCATAACCGGTAGCAAAAGCGCGGTCTGAACGAGCGCAACTTTATCCGCCGACGTTGTCATCTGTGTCATTGCCCACGCTGCGCCGACGCTCCGGATCAGTGCGCCCAGGTTGGTAAGCAGACTCGCGAGCCAGATGCGCCGAAAGGTGAGGTGGCGGAAGGGCGCTGTGATACCTTCAGTGCTAATTGTTCGAGGCTTGAGAGGAGTCATCTAGCTGCTGCCTTACCCCGGATGGTTCGACGAATGAGGATGAAGAGGGGCTGGTGGCAAACGGGTGGTCCGGCGTCATTCGACTTGCGCTGCTTAGATGTAAGAGAAACCTCAAAATAGTCAGCTTCACGCCAAGGGGGCCGCCTCGCACGATCCCGATCCTGACGAGTAAACCTTGCTGTTGCCCTGCAAGTGCGCGCTTTCTCGACACGGCTCATTCCGTAGTCACTCCCTGCGAGATGCCGCCGGCAAAGGCCAGATGCCACTCAACTGAGCCAGAGGCCTTATCCTTTCGGCGCCTTGTATTGATTCAAAAAGTTGATTTCCTCGTGACAGGCGCCGCCGGGCGAGCCGCCGCGCCTTGGCGCGCAACTGAAGCGCAGCCGATCTTCTCAAGTCTGCCCAAAGGCAGCAGCGATGTGAACGCATATAGGTGAGGCCATACTCTGAAGCGGTCTGAATACTTAATCGCGCGTAGCCGCTTAGAGCACAGAATCGAAGGAAACTTGCAGCGTTTACTCGCGCTGCGCGACGAAAAAGGGCGCCAGCGAGGCGTGCTGGCCAAGCCGACATCTCTCGTTAGTGAGATTCATCGGACCGAATCATCCAGCTCGCTCGCGCCACGAAGCGCCCACGATGAGCGAATGGTGTTGATAGCCTGGAGGTGACGCCACTCAGTCGAAAGTTGCGCCGCGCCAATGCGCAAAAACCTGCGCTCGTTCCATAACGGGTACCGCGACACCTCGCCCGGCTTGGTGATGGAGCAGGTAGGTGGGGTCTGGTTGGTGAGGCACTCAATCCTCGGACGGAGCCTCAATTGGAATAGCAAATCCGGCTTTTACCCGGTCCATGACCACCATGGTCTTGAAGCCCTTGATATCGGGGTTCTCACGGAAAAATCGCCGCGTGAACTGCTCATAGTCGTCCATGGTGCGTGCGGTTATGTATAGGACAAAGTCAGCATCGCCTGTGACGTAAAACCCATTGACGACTTCAGAAGATGATTTGATCGCCTTTTTGAACCTGTCGATTATGTCCGAGCGCTCCCGCTCCAATGTCACCAGCACGAGCATCTGAATAGGTCTTCCGACCGCCTTGGCCGAAACGATCGAAACGTCCGCCTCGATAATGCCGTCCGAGCGAAGCCTCTTTAGCCTGCGTTGACAGGCGGTAGCGGAAAGCCCGGCCAGTTCGCCAATCGTCTCGGATGTGAGACGGTTATTCTTTTGCACGATTTCCAGGATGTGAGCGTCGATTCGGTCGTACCTCATAACAGGCTCCAGGCTAAAGAGGAAATTCTGCAAAAGATCGCGTACTTTCGCAGAAAAACATCTCACATCAGTCAAATCTCGTCGAAAAACACTCTTTATGACATCAGTATCGTCGATCTAACGGCAATTACAAGAAATATGCTGCATGGCTTGCAAAATGCCCTTCGAAAGGCCCTCAGTCCGCCATGCAGACTTCACGAAGATGAGCGTCAGCTAGGCGAACAGCGATGCGTCGCTCCGCGGCGGTTGCGCGTGGACAAGATGTTGAGCTTGGCGAATGCATCCCTGTGTCTGAGATGAAGAGCCGTTCAATCGGGCGGCTTTACGCTGGGGTGAGCGCGCGGAACGGCTTTGGTACGCCTCATTCGAGCCGCGCAAAGCCGGCAAGCTGCCCTTAATGCGGCACTTCACTGGGTGTGCGGCGTGAGCCTTGCTAAGAAATGACATTGCTCATGCAGCCCCACTTGTGGCTCGTCAACTCGGGAAAAGTTCCAACAACTGAGTCGTACCGAGGCTTTCGGAAGCAACGAGCCAAGTGGTCCGTCTTACCTAAACAAGGAATTGCGGGAACCAAGTCGCCCGGCACTGAGGGGCGCATCACCCTTCGAAGGCGAGTGCAAATCCGCTTCGGCGCTGTCACAAGCGACATGCTCCCGCCCCGATATCGGCGGGAGTATAGCAGGACCCACTCTACAGGATCAGGGCACGGATGCGCTCAGCCGAGTGTTGCTGCGGTCTGTCATAATGACATCAGCGATCATTTCAGCTGTGACAGCGGATAATGTCCAGCCGAGATGGCCATGGCCGGTGTTGTAGAAAACATTCGGGCGTCTGCCTCGGCCGACCCTCGGCATCATGCTAGGTGTCATTGGACGCAAGCCCGCCCATGGCACCACCCGCGCGGTGGACACATCCGGAAACGATCGCTCTACCCACCGTATCAGGGGCTGAATTCGGTCCCAGCGGATGTCGCGGTTTTCGCCATTAAACTCGGCGGTCCCCGCGACCCGGAAGCGATCTTCTCCTAACCGGCTGGTCACGATCTTGGTGGCCTCGTCCAGCAGGCTGACGCGAGGCGCAGCCTTTTGGCTCGTTTCGTCTCCCAGCTCTACCGTGATGGAGTACCCCTTGACGGGATAAATGTTTATGTTGTCCCCCAGCATTGAAGCAATGCGGCGGCTGCCGACCCCCGCGCAAACCACTGCGCGTTCGCCATTGAGTTCTTCCTTCAACGAACCTCGTTTCCAGTGTACGACCACACCGTCTCGGTCGGACCGCATGCCGCAGATCTCTGCATCAAAGACGAAGCGTACGCCCCCTCGCTCGCAAGCCGCAGCGAGGCCGCGCGTGAATTTGTGAATGTCGCCGGTTGAGTCAGACGGGGTAAAGAAGCCACCATAATAGTAGTCGCGCAGAGCCGGCTCTATTGCGAGCATTTCAGAAGGCGTCACCGGACGGCGATCCAATCCACCCTTGAGCAGCAACTGATTCACGCGAGAGGCCGCATCGAAGTCGGGCTTGCTCGAATAAACGTGCAAAATTCCTCGCCGTTCCAAGTCGAAATCGATGCTCTCCCGATCGGCTAGCTCAAAAAGATGCTTGCGAGCAGCTATCGCTAGCTTCGTCGTTTCGATCGTGTTGTGGCGGTAGTTTCGAATCTGGCTTACGAACTCTGCCAGCCAAGTATATTTGTGAAAACTGGGGCTTGGGTTCAGCAACAATGGTGCGTCTTTGCGCAGCATCCACCTCAGGCCTTTTACGATCGTTGCGACGTTATTCCAGACCTCGGCATTACTTGCCGATAATTGGCCGCCGTTCGCAAACGAAGTGTCCATCGCCGGATAGCGTTGGCGATCAAAGACTGTGACCGAATAGCCGCGGCGGGCTAGGGCATAGGCAGTTGTAACTCCGGTGATACCGGACCCGATTATGATGATCGTGCTCATCGTATGCTCCAGGACAGGATTGAACGAACGGTGAATGGCTTCGCCATGTCTCCGTCCCCAAATCTGTCCGTGCACCTGAGAGCTTTCTCCGCAATCCTCGTGGATCACGGTCCCCTTCGGTGGGTGCTGACCGGCACCTCTCTCCAGATCGTCCTCAGTGTGCGGTCCTGGGCCTGAGAGTTTCCTTGGGGAGTTGCTCCGTCGGCGGTGATACGCCTTTGCAGGCTTATCGCGCTCTCCCGCACACCATCATCAGACACGATAACACTCTCAGACGTACTCACTACCTGTCAAGCCGTGATGAATTGTCTGACCCAAAAATCGGCTGCGTAAGCGACAACTCGATGTTTGCCCTAGCTGCCCACCCAGATTAGCAGGTGGTTTGCTGCCTAGTACTATGCTGATCTCGCTTTTTGACGATTGCATTCGCTGGATGCCAGTGCTTTCCAGCGAGCTATGGGCGGCTGGCGCAGAAATGCTGCGGGATTCCCAAAAGAACGCACAATGTTTGCGTGGCGACGCTCTAATAAATATGCGGTGGTGTAGGACCCTACAAAGCTGTGCCTGGCATGCATCTCTTTCAACGTCGAGCCAAAATGGAGGCCTGCACGCCTGAGGCGGTCGCTCTGTTCGATGAAGGGCTCTTCACACCACTTGTGTCGAAGTGTCTGGCATATGGCGGCAGGATTCGCTCTTGTTCGCCGCGCAGGCCTAAGTTCGCTGCTGGTCCCGCGATCCGCGGCCGTGATTTTCAATTTCCGCGATTTCCGCTGGCTGCTGCGCCAAACAGGCTAGCCCATGACAGAACTCAGTTCGCGAGGGGCGCCGTAACGCTATTCGGGCTAGAGTTAAGCGCCTCCCGCCCGCCCGCTCTCGCCGTGCAAGCTCGGAGTTCCGGGCAAAGAGCAGGGTGTTTTCCGAGAAAGTCGAAAAGACGACGGCGCCAAGTTGAAGATAGACGTCCTACGCTCTCGACCTGCTTTGAACTCGACGGAGGACCTCGATGAGGCATGCCGTCTTTGTCTTCTGCGTCGATCGAGAAAAGGACCCGGTCGCGGGGCACGTTCTGGATGCTCTCAAGGCGGAATGCGCTCTTGTTGCAACGAGTTTCGAATTCGATGGGTACTCTGTCCTCGAAGTCGCTGGCTTGCATGACGCCAGAATTTCGATCGTGGCCACGAACGAGGTCGTAAGTAACGACTATGCGCGCTACGCGCCAATGTTCAATGATCGCTTCGGCGATGCCAACGTTATTGGCATCGTGAATTGGCACGAGGGCACTAATGCGCCAAACGCGATCTTCTCGGTTCAAACGACCGGCGATCTGGGTACGGGGACCTTCAGCGCGGTCGACCCCCGGATTACGCGGGGGCTTCTTTTAGCGGTCGAAGCCGAGCGGGTCAGTTCCGGTCTTGACTCCTTTCGCACTTACCTGGAAGCGACTCATTGGTCGGGCATCAAGGGCGGTGATGCTGGTACCCTTCTCGCTGACCTGCGACCGTCGGCCGTCGATATCGAGATCGGAAGCTCGCCCGAAGAATGGGCAAATCCTCTTGCGGCCCGAGTGCTGGCGCGATCGCTACTGCGAATTTTCGATCGCATTGAGGAACCGGTACACTCCGTGCTCTGTATCGGAGGTGTTCACTTCGAGCCGAGCTTCACGAACGCGGTATTGCAGTCGCACGATCGACCCCCGATCGCGGCAAGTCATGTCCTACCAAACCACTGGCTCGTGTCGGCCGGTTACGATCAGGAAAGTCGGTTGATCGACTTGAGAGCTTGCGTGCATTCGATTGTAGGCGGGATTCAAAGCATCGTGTACCACGACAAGCTAAAAGCGCCTTTCAAGAGGGTTGCTCGCCTGCTCGCAGAGGAGCTTGGTATTCCGATGCTTTCGCATAAAAAACTCCGCGCGACTCTTCCGCAGGATATTATCGAATGAGTGCGCGAAGGCAGCCATCTGCTGTCGGACCAGCATCTAGATTGTCGGTCGTCCTGCGATTGACGTGTTTGTCTGGAGAAGAGCGATGAACGGTATGGCGATGGGTTCGATTAGGACCATTCAGTATGATCCGTTTCCCCTGATCGAATACGAGGGCCGGCTCGAGCGCGCGCGGCGTTTGATGAAGGAGCATGCCATTGACGCGGTTCTCGCGACGTCCGAACACAATCTGCGATATTTTATTGGTGAACCTAGCACGACCCCGCAGCAAACAACCCGGCCGCGATTTCTTCTCATTCTTTCGTCAGGTGACCCGGTTGCGGTCGTCCCAGAGGGAATCGACCAGTTTTATAAAGACACGACCTGGGTAAAAAATTGCCGGAGCTGGCCTAGCCCAAATCCGAAAGACGAGGGTGTGTCCGCACTTGCCAGAGCGTTGCGTGAGCTACTGCCAGAGGACGCAAAAATCGGCGTAGAGCTTGGTGCGGAGAGTAGGCTTGGCTTCCCTGCAGGAGATTTCTTGCGTGTTGCGGATGCGATCAAGCCTCGAACGTTCGTCGACGCATCGGATCCGATTTTCACCCCCTTGCGAATGATCAAGTCTCCGCTAGAAGTCGGCAGAATTCGAACCGTATGCGGCCTTGTGTCGGACGCATTTGAAGAGCTGGCAATAAAGCTGCGCCTTGGAATGACGGAACGCGAGGCCTGTCGCCAGTTCGAATTCGAATGTTTCAGTCGCGGTGTCGAGAAGACAAGCAAGATCGTGGGTGTTTCTGGCCGCGGGGGATATACGCGTCCTTACGGTGTTCCGACCGACAAATTTTTGTCGGATGGAGACGTGCTGTTTATTGATGCCGGCTGCCTGTTCGACTTTTATTGGAGCGATTTCGATCGACACTTTGCTTTCGGCGCACCTGATACGCACACCCAGGATGCCTATCAGGTCGTGTGGGATGCCACCGAAGCGGGAATTGCCGCCGCTAAACCTGGCATTCCGATCTGTGACGTCTGGAGCGCAATGTCGGCCGTACTAAATGGCTCAAACAATCGCGGTAAAGCCACCAACATTGGCCGAATGGGACACTCCATGGGCTTATGGATGCCGGAGTTACCGTCGGTCCAACCGAATGACAAGACAATACTCAAGCCAGGCATGATCATTAATATTGAACCGAGCACCTCATATCCCTCATATTTCGACGGATCACCGAAGCTGATGCTGCATGAAGAGGTGGTTGTCGTAACCGAAACTGGCTCGCAGTTGCTCACTTCTCGTGCTCCGAGAAAAATGCCGGTGGTCGCCAAATAAGAAGACGGAACGTAGCAGAAGGGAAGAGCTGCCGCGCTCTCGCCGTAAGCCTGTAGCGGCCATGACGTCTTATTGGCGTTTTAGGCCTGTGTCTCAGTGGCCGCATGAGAGTGTGAGATATCAGCAAGTCGGCTTAGGAGACTATGGCAAGTTGGAGTTCACGAGCAGAGTGCAGAAGCCAACACGGTCGCGCCAAATAGATGCGACGTCCTGCCATGACATCTCTACCTTTTGCTTACGGCGTACTCCATTGAAAAAAGGTGAGAATGCGAGCGAGTGCTGAAAAAATTGTACGAGGCCGCTTCACGCGTGCCCACCGAGACTCCGCCACACTCGAGCGGTGCTGTGTCGTATTGGATTCATACGTTAAGGTTTGACATGCATAGTGTTGATGAGTTTCATGATTTCCAGGGTGAGGTGACCGCGTGGCGGCGCTATCTTCACGAAAATCCCGAGCTCGGCTTTCAGGTACACAATACGGCGAAGTTCGTCGCCGAGAAGCTCGCCTCATTCGGTATCAATCGCATCGAAACGGGGATAGCTGAAACCGGCATCGTTGCATTGATTCAAGGGAAGGGTGGAGACGGTCCCACCATTGGGTTGAGGGCCGACATGGATGCGCTGCCGATCCTTGAGGCCTCAAACAAGCCGTGGTCCTCGAAAGTGCCGGGTAAAATGCACGCATGCGGGCACGATGGTCATACGGCCATGTTGTTGGGCGCTGCGAAATATCTTGCCAGGACGCGCAATTTCAAGGGCTGCGTCGCTTTGATTTTTCAGCCGGCAGAAGAAGTGGAACTTCCCTCCGGCGGCCTGAAAATGGTCCAGGAAGGAATCATGGACCGTTTCAGCATCTCCAAAGTCTTTGGGATGCACAACGCTCCGGGCACCGAGGTCGGCAAGTTCAGCATTTGCGATGGGCCGATCATGGCCTCGCAGGACGATTTTGACATTGTCGTGAAGGGGCGGGGCGGCCATGCGGCCAAGCCGCATGAGACCATCGATCCGGTCGTAATTGCCGCACAGATCATCGTCGGCTTGCAAACTCTGGTCTCGCGCAACATGAATCCAATCGAGTCGCTCGTCATCTCAGTGACCAAGTTGAATGCTGCCAATGCCTACAACGTCATTGCCGATCAAGTCGAAATGGCCGGCACTGTCAGAACTCATATTTCGGAACTGCGAGACTTCGCCGAACGCCAGATCATGGCGGCAGCCCAGGGTATCGCGCGCGGATTCGGCGCGGATATCGAGTTCAAATACCGTCGATCGGTTCCAGTGACCTTCAACCGCGCCGAGGAGACCAATCTGGCGACCAGGGCGGCACGCAGTCTGGTCGGAGTCGCTTCTGTGGACGAGAACATCAAACCAGGTATGGGGGCCGAGGACTTTGCTTACATGCTCGAGGCCCGGCCGGGCGCAATGATATTCATTGGAAACGGGCCGACCGCCGGTGTGCATAACCCGGCATATGACTTCAATGATGAAGCATTGCCATATGGCATCGGCTATTGGGTGAATTTGGTTGAGACAATGCTGGCTATCTGAATCGCCCGGTTTGTCTCGTTTCATCTCGCCAACCAAAGGCTTGGCGAGCGCCAAAACTACAGCAGCTAAAATGCTAGCTTCGATTAGTGAACTAAGTTGCTCTTTAATGACGGAGCGCAATCCAGGTCGCGCGCTCGATTTCTACGCGTAGCTGACCTTACGGTCCCGCCTCAATGTATTTGGACCATGCCGGAGAAGCGATCTTGCGTCCCCGCCGTGAACTGGTCTCTTACCGATGAACGATGTTGGAACCCTAGCCAAGGAGCTTAGAGCTCGTGTGTGACAGTTGGCTTGTTAAGGTCCGACCTTGCTGATCGGAATGCTGCAATTACTCTTTCGATGTCGTCCGCACTGTGGGCGGCACTTACCTGCATGCGGATCCGCGCAGCGCCTTCCGGGACAACAGGATACGAGAAGGGAACGACGAGAATGCCATGGGCACGCAAGAACTCAGCAATCTGGACCGCCACTGCCGCGTCCCCGGTCATCACGGGCACAATTGGGTGATCGTTGCCCAAAACTTGAAATCCCAGGCCGCTCAATCCTTGTCGTAGCTGACCAGTGCGAGCGGAGAGATTCTGCCTGAGATCGTCTGCGCTTTCTGCCAAGTCGATTGCGGCCAATGAAGCCTCACAGATTGCAGGCATCAGCGAGTTTGAAAAGAGGTATGGGCGCGCACACTGTCGCAACCAGGAAATGATCTCACTACGGCCTGAGACGTACCCGCCAGATGCGCCACCAAGTGCCTTGCCGAGCGTGCCGGTAAGAATATCAATTTGATCTTCCAGCCCATACTGCGCCGGTGTTCCTCGCCCTTCTGGCCCGATAAACCCCACGGCATGAGAGTCATCGACCATGACCAAGGCGCCGTAACGTTTTGCTAGCTCGCAGATGCCTGGAAGATTCGCGGAAGCGCCATCCATGGAAAATACGCCATCGGTCACAACTAGCACTGTTCGGCATTGACTTGCCTCGCTTAGAGCGTGCTCTAGTTCGTTCATATCATTGTTGGCATAGCGAAAGCGCTTCGCCTTGCAGAGCCGAATTCCATCTATGATGCTTGCATGATTTAGGCTATCGCTAATTACGGCATCGTCAGCGTCGAGCATGGCCTCAAACAGCCCGGTGTTCGCATCGAAGCACGAACCGAATAGGATCGTGTCTTCCGTCCGAAGGTAGCTGGAAAGCCTGTTTTCAAGCGATCGATGAACTGTGTGCGTCCCACAAATGAATCGCACGGACGACATTCCAAAGCCATGCCGTTCGAGACCTGCGTGCGCCGCTCGCAACAGGGCTGGGTGATTGGCTAGACCAAGATAGTTGTTGGCGCACATGTTCAGGAGATCGCGCTCACCAAGCGCGCGGAGGTGAACATGCGTCGACTGAGGCGAGGCGACCTCTTGCTCGATTTTCAGTAGTTTTCGCGATGATAGCTCATCGAGATTGTCACGAAGTCGCTGACCAAAGAGCGAGCGCATGGTTCATTTCCGATCAAGCATAAATGACAGCAGTCGACCACGCCGGATCTGCGTGCTTTTGCCAGTAGAGATCCATCAGCCGGCGCGTGACGGAGCCGACCTGCCCCTTGGAAATCTTAGAGTCGTCGATGCGGGTCACGGGCATGATACCGCCGGCTGTGGAGGTAATGAACACCTCATCAGCCTTTTTGATGTCATCACGGCTGATTTCGCCAGCGGTCGCGGGGAGCCCAATCTCAGCGCAAAGATCGAGCACGGTTCGACGCGTGATGCCGGGCAGTACCCCAAAAGCGGGTGTCCTCAACGATCCATCTTTTACAAGGAACACATTGAAGCCTGGCCCTTCAGCGACATGTCCGTTCGTATCTAGGATCAGCGCCGTCTCGGCGCCCTTGTCGTAGGCGTCGAAAAGACCTCTCACCAGATCGAGCCAATGATAGTTCTTGATCGTAGGATCGACTGAATTTGGCGGGATGCGAACGGTCTCGCTAATCGCGACGTGCAAGCCTCTTTCCAATTGTTCCTTGTTCGCGACCGAGCCATACGGAACAGCAAACGCAATGAAGCGGTTCTCTGATTGGCGAGGATCTCGGCTGAATATCGGCGACGAACCACGCGTGCAGATCATCTCAACGTAAGCTGATTTATGGCCGGACAACGCGACACACTGCTCGAGGATCGACGCGATTTTCTCGCGGTCGTGAGGCAGCTTCATTCGAAGGCGTTCAACGCCTGCGAAAAAGCGGTCAAGATGCAAATCCAGTCGGAAAAACCGGCCGTTCCAGACGTGCACGGTGTCGTAGGTCGCGTCCGAGTGCAGGAGACCCCAATCGAGCACAGAGATCTTGGCCTCGGACATCGGCAGGTATTGCCCATCCATGAAAGCGACTCCATGGGGGTAGCGCCGTCGGTCGATGTGATGCTGATCAATTGCGGAAAGCACGGGTGAGAGCTCTGCCATCGGAGTCACTGGAAATAGGAGGGATTGAGACAAGGAACGAATTCTCGCTTTGTGAAAACAAGCATCTCGGACATGGTGCTCCATCAAAGATGTCGAGGATCGGAACGGGCCGGCCCACTGGACCTAGTCACGTTCGATGCTAACAGTCTCACGAGCCGTATTCCCTCGATGTGGTATCTCGTCTGGCCTAAATTCTGCGTCTGAACGTTATAGGTGAAGCTTTCACACGCGCGAGTCGCTGTTTAAGTGGCCACGTTTCATGCCGACTCTCTGCCCGCCGTCTGACGAGAGACATCAAGAGTTTCGTCCTGCGAGGCGTTTTTTTGCGGCGACCAGTTTCGAATTTTGATGCGTCGCACAATGCGAGGCAGATTGACCGCAGCTCGGCAGTACACGAAGTGCGAACCCTCATGCCGCCCGATCGGGCGGCACGAAGGGCTTTGGAGGACTTTTAAGCCCGGACTACCAGGCCGGGAAAAAAACTATCGAGTGTGGCGCGTACTCCACCAAAGAATGGGGTGTCCTCTATGCGGACGCTCGGTAAACTGTCTGTCAACCGCGCTTACGAGGTGGAGGACTCGCACAATATCGAAAGGCGGCGCGAACAGTCGCCATGCCCGACGCATCTCTCGAGTTTTGTCGCTCATGGAAAGAGATGCCGTGAAGCTTTGATTGCCCGAAATGAGATGATCGCTAGCCGATAGGCGATGAGGCAGTAGGAACACCTGAGCAGGAAGTGGGTCCTCAAATTGTGTAAATGTTTAAGACAGGCGCGTTCCGACGGGCGCAAGCGTCGCCTCTCGCACAGGAGTCTGGCGCGATCGTTGTTGTCCCCATTTGAGAGCCGTTCGCTCCGCAGACATACCGTCTAGCGGAGCTACGAGCATCCGCCATCCATCAGGCCAAGCAGCGTCATGCGTCCATTTCAGCTCGCTGACTATCGACCTCGAAAGGCGAAACGCTCTTAAGGCTACATTCGTTTCGTGAAAATTTCGCCACCTTCGCCGCAAAGCTAGCTGCGCCGTCTTGCCTCGGTGCGCCCGTTTTCAAACCCCTGCGTACGAAAATGGATAAAAGAGCACGCTTGCTGCGGCATTTGCGCTATCCCAATCTTCTCGAAATCTAAGTACACCTCGGTTGAGTTCCGCGGTGAGCCTCGGAAATGAATGCGTCAACTTAGGGAGCAAAAACGCAGGAATTCTGCTCGGAGCTGATCATATTAGTGAACCTCAGCCTGGCGGGTGCGATATTGTGGTGCTTAATCGCATTGTCGACGGAGGTGAGAATAACTTCAGGCGGGGCGTCTGTAGATGAGCAGCGCCCAGCAGAGTTTGTCCCGCTCGTTGTGGTGATCTGCGCGTAGCGTCGTCGGATTGCGCTCCGAGTCGGTCCTGCGTAGCCGATAGTCGAAATCTCGATAGGGTTCGGGGTGGGGAGGCGCTTGCATCCATATTTATACCCGAGAGTAGAAGGTCAATGTCAAAGAATTCAAAGTTCATGTCTGGGAAGCCGCTGCGGACAGTTGGATTGTTGGGGGGCGGGACGATCGGTGGCGGGTGGGCCGCACGATTTGCCCTAAACGGAATAAATGTGCGGCTATATGATCCAGCTCCTGGTGCCCTGGAGCAGGTTCAAGATACTTTGAATCATGCGCGCCGGATATACCAACGATTGACGCGGGTGCCTCTGCCGCAGGAAGGCGCTCTGATGCTTGCCAATTCGGTCCCGGACGCAGTGCGCGATGTGGATCTCGTGCAGGAGTCTGCGCCGGAGCGTTTGGGGCTCAAGCAGGAGCTGCTGGCGGCCGCGAGTCGTGCGGCGCCGCCTGAGGCTCTGTTCTGCTCCTCGACGTCGGGTCTACGTCCGACGTTGCTGCAGGCGAAAATAGAGCATCCCGAGCGTCTACTCGTTGCGCACCCTTTCAACCCCCTATATTTACTCCCGCTCGTTGAGCTCTGCGCGGGGCAGCAGACGGCGCCGGATGCCATCGCGCGGGCGGACGAGATTTACCGTATGATCGGTATGCACCCGCTCGTAGTGCGCAAGGAAGTTGATGGATTTATCGCTAACCGGCTGCAGGAAGCGATGTGGCGCGAGGCGCTGTGGCTGGTGCACGATGGCTTGGCGACTGTGCAGGAGGTGGATGACGCAGTCCGCTACTCCTTTGGCTTGCGTCGAGCGGTGGTTGGTCCTTTCCGGATGAGCGGTGGCGCGGCTGGAATTCGCCGCTACCTGGAGCAGTGGGGGCCCATGCTAAAATGGCCATGGACGAAGCTCACTGAAGTGCCGGAACTCACCGCTGACTTTCTAGCCACGCTGGCGGAGCAATCAGACGCGCAGGTGAAAACGGATAATCTTTCAGGCTCTGAGATTTTAGCGAAGCGCGATGAGGCGCTTGTGGCCGTGCTGCAGGGGTTGCGCGATCAGGGATTCGGTGCGGGCGAGACCCTGGCGCGCTGGGAACAGGGGCTGCGAGACCGTGCCGCCGGTTAGAGATATTCGTGGCGGGTAGAACTCCCAGGCTAATAGACACCGCCTTGCTCGAGAGAAGTCGCTCGCGAGCCTCTGCTAGTCGCGGGCCGCTGGGGGCAGGAATGGTTTGCCTGAAGGCGGCCGACGCAAAGTCCAGCTACGCAACACGGGAGCTGGCGCATGTCTGACAAGAGAAGGATAAGCACATTGCTAGGAATGCAGCGGCTTAGAGTCACCAACGAAACGGGCTCAACTATCGCGCAGCCGCGAAACGCCATAGCTCTTCATGAAACACATGCTTCCGCCCGAAACTGTGCTGAATTCGAAGAAATCCAGCTTGCAGGGCTTCTATAGTTAATCGCACACTACCTATTTGGATATCCTCATGGCGTCGAATGGTACAAGCTGTCTTGGAATCCTTGACTTCGAGCGCGAGCCGGGCTGGGTAAGGCCCACGCCGCAGCCTGGTTCGCTAATGAGCGCGGACACTTACGGCTTTCCCGTAGTCATCGAGAGCGTCAAAGGGTCTACGGTGGATCGCACAATGGGCGGCGATCTCACGCTTGTCCCGGCCTATGTCGCCGCCGCACGCAAGCTGGTCGAAGAAGGTGCCGTGGCTATCGGTTCCAACTGCGGTTTCGCGATCCGCTACCAGGCCGCCGTTGCGGCTGCCGTGGACGTCCCTGTGATGCTATCGTCCCTAGTCTTTCTGCCAGCTCTGCTCCGCCAGTTGGCAGCGAGCACCCAGATCGGCGTTGTCACATCCGATTCGAATCTATTCGCCGAAGATCTCCTTGGCATCACCGACCCAGCCGAGCGCGCAAGAATTGTCGTTGTTGGCATCGAAGGCGGCAACATGTCGCGGAATTCGGCGATGAACCGACCGACTGAGCTCGCGGAGATCAGGCAAGACGTCGACACGTGCGTCAAGCGGTTGCTTGACGCAAATCCCAGGGTTGGTGCGCTGCTTTTCACCTGCACACTTTTCCCGCCGATCACACCAGCGATACGTCGCAGGTTCGGTCGGCCGATCTACGACATCTCGACCGCGTGCAGACTTGCTCTCGAATCTGCCGTGTCCGCAGGACTTGTGCACGCGCCGAAAGAGTAGCCCCGCAAACTTTGGTAGGAGCGGACCGCTTGACCTTCATTTATTGCTGCGTCCGTGCTCGGTATCAATGGGAATTATTTGAATGACGTCGCGAAGTCGATATGTTTTTGCAAGGCCTTACTCTAGCGTGCCGAGACCCTAGACTCTGGCTGACCGATTTGAAGTAGGGTCAATCCCTTTCCGCAGGAGATTTCTATGTGAGGTTCGTGCAGGTAGCACCCACGCGGTCAAGACGCGAACCATAGACTTTGACGCGAAGCGTTTCGTGCTCTATCAGGAGATAATCGATGATCGCGATGGTACACTCGCGGCGACAGCGGAGCACATGCAGCTCGACGTTCGACTGGCGAGCCGGCCGCTAGTGCCGAAAGTTCTCGAAACACTGCGCAAAGCCCGCCGGTATCAAGGCGAAAGCATCCTGCGGAACGTCAGTCGTGCCACAGACCCTGAGCCGGCGCACAGGCGCGACGAGGCCAATACGTTTTTCTCAATTCCGTCTCTGGGACGGTCCCAACGGTACTAGTAGAGGAGCCCCTGATGTCCCGAAAGGTCGTTCTGACGTGCGCAATCACCGGCGGGAATGCGGCAGTCGTGGCAAAGCATCCGCACATTCCCAAGACGCCTTCGCAAATTGCAGAAGCGGCTATTGATGCAGCGAAAGCAGGCGCTGCCATCGTTCACGTCCACGTCCGAGAGACGGACGGGACGCCTTCAAACCGTCTAGAGCTTTATGAACAGGTCGTAAAGAAGCTCCGCGACTCGTCCACCGACGTTATCATCAACCTGACTTGCGGAATGGATGGGAGCATCACGCTCGATTCGCTTGACCCACCGTCGCTCGGCAAGGCCACTAACCTCAAGAGCCCGAAAGATCGCGTTCTTCAAGCGATCAACCTCAAGCCGGAGATCGCCACTCTTGATTGCGGCGTTCTGGCGTTCGGCGAGTCGATCTATGTAGCGCGAATGTCCGACCTGCGCGAAATGACGAAGCTTATGCAGAATGCGGGCGTCAAGCCCGAGATCGAATGCTTTGACCTCGGTCACATCGAGAATGCCAAAAAGCTTATTGCGGAAGGCACGCTTATTGGCCCGCCACTGTTCCAATTCTGTCTCAGCACCGGTTACGGCGCCCCAGCGGAGCCGATCGTTATCCAGGCGATGAAAGAGATACTGCCTCCCGGCGCGATATGGGCTGGATTCGGTTGCGGTCAGGACGAAATGCCCACGGTTGCGGCAATCGTGAGACTAGGGGGGCATGTTCGCGTCGGTCTGGAAGACAATATCTACCTGCGGCGCGGTGTGCTGGCATCGAACGCTGAACTCGTCGACAAAGCGGTTGGGATTATTGAGAGGATGGGCGCCAGCATCGCCACGCCAGCCGAAACGCGCCAAATGCTCGGTTTGGTGAAGCGCGGGTAAGAGTTCTTTCCGGCAGGCGCAGGCTGGAGCCTGGCGCCTGTCGTGAACACGTACGCGTACCCGTGTTGGTAGGGCCGGCACCACCAATCGGGGGATTGACCGTTGCAGCCGACGCCAAAAGCCCGTCCCCGAGAACGCAGGGAAGACCCTGACATCGGCCTCCCGACCTGCCGCTCTTTGCTGCCATGACGAGCCGCGCTCTACGAACTCCATGTGATGCTCAGTGCTTCAGAGCGACTCCCACTCGCCCCTACGCGCTCGGGCGCAGCGTGCTCAAAGACGACGCCGTAACAGGCGCTGCAGGCCAGCTTGGGCCGACGAGTGACAATTCCCCTGTATTGCACCGCATGCCGTCGAGCAGACACGAATCATAGTGTATCCCGCCGAAGCCCGCAGCGCCGTTTGACCTAAACGTGCCCGGCCCCGGCAGTCACGCACCCGCTGCGGCCGCCAGCATGGCGGCGTGCCATATCTGCTACAACCGCACCTGGCTCGAGCCTTTCCGCGACAATCTGACCTCAATCATGCAGCCGCCGCTACCGGCATGCGGCAGCATACACTTCGACACGCTGCGTCAATGGTCGTCCACTATGAGTACCCTTGCCGAAGATGAATTCTCTAACGGTGCTCCCAAGGCTACGCACACACAATAGAGGAGGCCCGTCCGGGTCTGCCCCTTGCCAGGACCGACGAGGTGCTGTCGTCGGCGTGGATGCGCTCGGCTACGACGACGTGGCTCCCGGGCTCCCGATCGCATCTACCAGCGGGTCACCGTTGCTGCGGCGCCCGCGCCTCGGCGGGCGCCTACACGTCGAGACCGATGGCGTCAAGCTAGTAGACTTCACTCTGAGGATGAAGCGGCGGGTGCAGCCCGGCAAACAGAACATGGGTCGGTAAGCTGGGCCCTGCACAACCAGCGCAATCGAATGCGAGGGAGCCGCCGGCCGGGTGATCGCTCACAGGCCCCGCAGACGAGCTTCTCGCGGACGTGCTCGATCACCTCCACTGGCGTCGAACGAGCTTCAGCTCTCGGTCACGTCCTCGCCAAACTTGCGCAATCTGCTGTCGCCTCGGCCTGGGCAGGTGCCGGCACCGGATAGACAATGCGCTCCCGCGGCGGATTCTCCCGTAGCGGCCGCGGGCTAGCTTGCGGCGCTCGAGCGATGGCGCCACAATCTTTTCAGATGCCATCTGCGCCGGGGTCTCTGCTTGCATGGCGTTCTCCTCCAGGTCGGCGAGCTGTAGCTTGAGTTGGTCCAATGAAGCGCTCACTCCGAGACTGCCGGGCCTTCTCGATCGTGAGTTTGAGATTCTCGACCAGCCAGCTCCCCTCCTGGGCCTCCAAAGAGGTCGCTCGCTCGGAGCGCAGCATCGCGTGCAGCCTAGCCACACCGCCGGGAAGGGAATCATCGGGGTCCATCGCCACCAGAGAATCTCAAGGTGCAGTCTCGGTTCGAACCGCTGATCGTGCCAATGAATCAAATCCTGATGATCAGCCGGCCGCCCGCGGTAGCCAGGTCTGCTGCGGCATCCTCCCGTTGATGCCTTCCAGTCGGTAGCCAAGTTGGGCTGGGGTGATTGTCACCACGCCATCAGCCGACGATGGCCTCGGAAAGCGACCACGCTCCAGCGTCTTCGCATAAAGCGACATGCCCAGTCCACCGTGTCAAAGGATATTGATCTGCTTCCCGCTTTTGCCACGGAACACATACAGCTCGCCGCCGTGCGGTTATGTTGCGTGCAACATAACCGCACTTATGTGTCGGAGGAGATTATGTGGCGGAGGCGCCCTAACGCCAGCCGGGGCCGGCCACGGCTGGATTCCTCCGCCACATAATATTTTGTGCCCCTCGTGCGGACGCGGGATCCCCCTGCGCCGTAACGCCGGAGGGGCATAATGCTCGAGTTCTATTTTTCGTACCGTGGGGTGCTTAAACGCCTTCGTGACGGAGCGCTCGGCGCCGAGATGGATCGCATCGCGGGGCACTTTTTCTCGCTCGGTTACAAGAAAGCATCCGCTAAGCTTTATCTGAGCCGGATCGCGCGGTTCGGCCGTTTTGCTGCAGCGCATTGCGGTTCACGGCCGATCGGCGAAGCTATCGTCGATAGCTATCTATGCACATTCACCACGGAGTCACCGCGGATTGCGGCAGTGTCTGCGCTCCAACACGCTCGACGGGTGGCGCCCGAACGATTCATTGCCTCGACGCCCATTGTAGTCGATGACCGGCGCCGCGCTCGCCGACTACATCCTGCGGGCTCGACCGAACGTCGATAGTCCGTATCTATTCCTGTCCTTCACGCCGCCCGTGGGGCCGTTCAAATCCGCGTCGCCTGTTTCGAGGATCGTGCGGAAGCGGTTGCGACATGGCGGGATCGAGCTCGGTCGCGTCGCAGGCGCGCATCTCCTGCGCCACAGTTTGGCCACCCAGCTCGTCGGGCGTCGAAGGCCGATCAACGAGGTCGCCGATCTTCTAGGGCACCGAAGCATCAACACAACGGCGCTGTACGTGAAGGTCGCAGCCTCACAGCTCGCTGAGGTCGCGCTCCCCTTTCCGGGAGGCGCCGCATGACCGCCTTCGCCGCATTCCTCGGCGACAAGGTCGAGCGTTACATCGAACTGCGCCGCTCGCTCGGCTACGCCTTCAACAAGCAAGCGGGCACGCTGCGGGCTTTCGTTCGCTACGTCGAGCGATCTCAGCTGGGTGCGCCCGCCACCCGGACGATGGCGCTGGACTTCGTCCTGTCGTTCGGTGGCGCCGCCGACAGCCGCGCGGTCCGTCACGGCGTGCTCCGCCGATTCTACGAGTACCTCGTCGTCTACGACCCCCAGACCGAGGTCTTGGAGCGCAAAGCTTTCCCGCGGTCCAGGGCGATTCCGCCGCCGCGCATCCTAAGTGAGGCTGAGCTGACGTCGCTTATCGACGCATGCAGCTTCATTTCGCCAGGGAACCCTCACAGGGGCCGCACGATGGCGACGCTAATCGGATTGTTGGCCAGCACGGGATTACGATCGGGCGAAGTGGTCAGCCTTGATCGCGGCGACGTCGATCTGATCAACGGGGTCGTCCTCGTCCGTAAAACCAAGTTCCGTAAAGACCGCCTGATTCCTGTTCACCCAACAACCCAGGCAGCCCTTCGTCGATACGCCCGTGAGCGCGACACCGTGTTTCCCAGGCCCAAAGGCGAGGCCTTCTTCCTCAGCTCGCGAGGCTGCCGTCTGTCGGCGACCGGCCTGCAAAGCAACTTCGCTAAGGCCCGCAAGCTCGCGGGTCTTGACAATGGCAAGCCTCTGCGACCGCACGATCTCCGGCACCGGTTCGCGGTGACCAGGCTCAGGCTGTGGCACCAACAGCGCGCAGACGTCCAAGCGCTGCTACCCTTACTCGCCACCTATCTCGGACACGCCAGCTACAGCGACACGGCCTACTACCTCACCGGTTCGTCGGATCTTCTCGCCATCGCGGCTGAACGCGCCTTCCTCGACGGAGGCGCCGCATGAGCGAACACCTCCTTCTGGCGCCGCTCCTGGAGTCGTACTTCCGGTGCCGGTTGACCAAGCAACGCAACGCGACCTCCGCGACCCTGGCCAGCTATCGCGACGCCTTGCGCATGCTGATCCTCTTTGCCGCTGCCCGTTTGCGGAAGAAGCCAGCGGCGCTGGCCCTTGAAGATCTCGATCGGGACCTCGTTCTCGCCTTTCTCGATGAGCTTGAGGAGAAGCGGAACAATTCCGTCGCAACGCGCAACGCCCGACTAGCCGCGATCCGATCCTTCTTCCATCACGTCGCTGCCGCCGATCCCGCCTCGTTCGGCGTCGCCCAACGGGTTCTGACGATTCCCACCAAACGGACCCACATCGAGGTGACGCATCATCTCACCAACGCCGAGGTGGAGGCCATCATCGCAGCCCCTGATCAGACGACGCCCCGCGGCCGGCGCGACCGGGCCTTTCTGCTCTTCTTGGCGAGAACCGGCGCTCGCGTGTCCGAAGCGACCGGCGTCAACGCGAACGACCTTCAGTTGGAGCGAGGACGCCCGCAGGTGCTGCTTCACGGCAAGGGACGCCGAGATCGCGTCGTTCCCATTCCTAAGGATCTGGTGCGATCGCTGACGGACCTATTGAGCGAACGCGGCCTCGCCAATCATGAACCGCGGCCGATCTTCGTCGGGGTCCACAACGAGCGCCTGACGCGTTTCGGCGCGACACACATCGTGCGGCGTGCCGCTTCCCAGGCCGGGTCCACGAGGCCAAGCTTGGAGAGCAAGCCGATATCGCCGCACATCTTCCGGCATTCCCTCGCCATGAACCTTCTCCGGTCAGGCGTGGACCTCCTGACGATCCAGGCCTGGCTTGGCCATGCTCAGGTCGCCACAACCCACCGATACGCCGCTGCGGATGTTGAGATGATGCGCCGGGGCCTCGAGAAGGCGGGCGTCTCAGGCGACCGCAGCGCGCGCTTCCGGCCGAACGACACCATCCTGCAGCTGCTGGCCAACATCTGATTATTATGTGGCGGAGGAATCCAGCTGTGGCCGGCCCTGGCTGGCGTTAGGGCGCCTCCGCCACATAATCTCGTCCGACACATAAGTGCGGGTCTCGTGTCACCGCTTCCCGCACCAGCAAGGCCAGCGAGTTCATGCTGGGGCGTATGGTGTGGCCGGCCGCAATCGAAACGGGCGTCCATCTGCCGACGCCACGACGACCTTCAGCGTCGCCGCATCGGCCATACTCGTCATCCGCATCGAGTCCCGGCCGCAAACTCGATCCCGATTGCCCCGCCCTGCTGGCCAGCACGACAGGATTAGAAATGGGCCGTGAATCCGCGATCACCATCGTCGGCACAAAGCAAGGTCTGACCGGCGGCATCCTTCGGCTAAAGCAGAAACGACCGTCGCCATCGCAGCAGCAAATGAACGCGAAACGCCGTATCGCCGCGTTGTCGTTGCGACCTGGCGCGGACCTGTAAGCCCTCCAGGACGATCTTTTCTCGTCCTCGGACCAGCGCCGCCGCTGGCCGGTGTCCACCGCCCCAAGCCATTCGACTTGGCACTCCGTCTATTGCTGCCCATTAGCGACACTGCTCAATAACCCGCCTCATACGGCAGGGCGTTCCTCATCGGACGGATACGGCAATTTTTGCAAAGCCTTTACGATCCAAGTCACCCGCCTCGAAATGGTGCGAGATACGAAACTTGGGTGGACCGCCCAGTAGAACTGGCAGCAAAAACAAGCAGCTTGTGACGTTGAAGTCGGCGACAGAAGTTGGTTCAACGTCGCCCGAGAGAATCGCACGGTTGCTCAATAAATGCAGTGGCCCTGGGCCGGAGTGATACGTTTCGGGCTCTTGATCGTGCAGGGACGTGGTGTCGTCCCGTATCGCCGATGCGGAAGAGGCCCCGATCGAGCGAGTGGGTATGGAGAGGCAACTCTATTAGTCGGCGGCAAGCTCTTTCGGAAAGCCCGGCGGTCGAGCCCCGTGGCTCCTGTTGGAATCGCTGTCGCGACTGCCGTTTCCTCGGGAAGCGTCGATGCTGCGGCGGGGATCGCGAACAAAGTTGGATATCCAGTCGTCGCAAAATTAGTTCGCCGTAGTTTGGAAGATAGCCGCCATTGTGTGGTACCCTGCGCCGAAGCGTTATAAAGATTTGCTCGTTCCACTTGCCCGCAGTGAAGGATTTAGGCGTGCGTTGCTAGCTCTTTGCACGAAACGTGTGTTGAATAGAAATACACTGCTCCAAAGAGGCTATGGCGAAGAGCTAGACTCAAGTGCGATGCGATTTTAACGGAGGCGTGCAAGCGCGTTGAAGCGAGCCTCACGAGGCAAACAAGCGCGACAGTCTGGTCTCGATGCTCGACAATGGAGAAGGAAAGAATGGCTGAAGTTGTAACCACTTTCCGAGAGGGTGCGATCCTCGAAGTCACACTCGACCGGCCGAAGGCTAACGCCATTGACGCTAAGACGTCTCGGATGATGGGCGAGACCTTCAAGGCCTTTCGCGATGATCCGGGGCTGCGTGTTGCCATTCTAAAAACCGCGGGGGACAGGTTTTTCTGTGCCGGCTGGGACCTGGCCGCTGCGGCGGCTGGAGAGTCTACGAACGCGGATTATGGTGTTGGTGGATTTGGTGGGGTGCAAGGTCTGCGCGACCTCAACAAGCCCGTAATCGCTTGTGTCAATGGTATGGCGGTTGGTGGTGGATTCGAGCTGGCTCTCTCCTGCGACCTGATCTATGCGTCCGATAATTCCTCTTTCATGCTGCCAGAGATTCGCGCTGGCCAGCTCGCCGATGCGGCGTCGGTCAAACTGCCGAAGCGTATTCCCTTTCACATTGCGTTGGATCTTCTGTACACTGGTCGTTGTATGAACGCGGCGGAGGCGCATCGCTGGGGCTTGGTGAACGAAGTACTTCCGAAGCAAAAGCTTGAGGAGCGTGTGTGGGAGATCGCGAGGTTGCTCGCGAGCGGCCCGCCCCTTGTTTTCGCCGCTATTAAGGAGACGGTGCGAGCGGCTGAGCCGCTGAGCTACCAAGATGCGCTGAACCGAGTGAATAGGCGTCAGCTTGCAACGGTCGACATACTCTATGGCTCAGAGGACCGTCTTGAGGGCGCACGTGCATTTGCAGAAAAGCGTGTTCCAGTATGGAAAGGAAGGTAGTCACGGCTCGGGCACGAGAGAGCTAGCGAAGAGGCACAGCGGAGAGACGGGGCAAGGTTGTGGCGGGCTGTTTGACAAATCCGTCCTTTCCGCATTGACCCATGAATTCGATGCAATCGCCAGAGCGCAGAGTAAGGAGCCGAGCACCGGCGGGGAGCGCTCCCCGCCGTTAGAACGGGGTCAGATCAGATTGATGTCCCGCCAGATTCCGTGAGGCTCAGATTGCCGCTCTGGCTCTGCGCTCGTTAAGACGGGTTTTGTGACCATAGGAGAAGGTTGGGATGGTCTCGGTGTTAGGCACTTGTGTGTAGCGGCAGCTCTCCGAGAAGTCCGCAGTTGCCGCTAGTCGCGGATCAGATCGCCGGTTCGGCGATAGAGGCGGGCGACAGGAAGCGGCAGTCGTTGGACATCCATGTACGCAATGCCTGAGCCCGACTTGGCTCGCGGGATTTGGCACTGTACTCGCGAAGTCCGGCATCCTATCGGGCCGTCGGAAAGTCGGATGTGGATTCAGCTATAAACTCAACTTAGCGATCGGCGCCGATCTCGTGCTCGGCTGGCCCGACGCGCCTTTACATCCTGAGCGCCTCGCCACGAGGGTGGTGAGAGACCGTTGCACGTAGAACGACTGCGTCCGGAGCGGGTTCTTCGCAGCACCTCCTGCACCACCAAAGCATACGACGTAGTTCGTCTCCATCGTCGCCATCGACCCGCATGCGGCGCGCTACCAAGCAATCTGCTCTTCCGTCGACGCGCGACCATCGTGGTTAACGGCACTTCGGTCACTTGCCGCGGCGGCACACACGACCCAACCCAACCGCCACGAACGGCACCATACTCGCTTCGGCCTGCTTGCAACGCTCCTTGCACAACCTGAATAGTTGGCTCACATGAAGCCAACCATGAGAGCCACCTCGGAAACTCTGGCACCGAGCTCCTGCGATCACCGACACCTCCACCCTCGAAATGGTCCTTGTCCTCCTCCTAGGATTGCCCTTTGGCCCTGCAGCCATCACGTGCGTCAAACAAGCGGACCATTGACGGAGGAATCCCTCCTCCAATAGAACCTGCTTTTGCGGAACCTTTACCAGACAAAGCTCAAATGGGGCAGTCGAGCGGGGCTATCAAGGGCCGAGAGAATATGGCGATTTGAACAATTCAGCTACGAGATGGTCTTCGGCTAATTGACAATTGCGGCTGGGCATCGGCCGGAGGGCTGCCCCATGCTGCGAAGTAACCGCTGATCGGCGCGGTGAAAATGGCAACCCTCCGGCTTGTTGGGTCGAAGCAGAGGTTAAGTGTTTCGACTGTGCAAGCGAGTTCGCCGCCGCTCTCGATCCGATGAAAAAGATGAAACCGCTTCGTGTCGGAGGCAATCAGGGTTGTATAGATGGCAACCGTTGCTCCCAAGCGCAGCTCGCGAACATAGCGAACGTTGGTTTCGGTCAGGACGAACTGAAGATCCGACCCAGGCGCAAAGTCATGCTTCGCACGGCGCCACACTTCCATACTCGCAAGATCGGCAATGCGCTGGTAGGTCAAGAAATTGACGTGGTCAAGCTTATCCAACCAGTCATTTTCGACGACGCCTTCCCAGGTCTTAATCCAAGCCATATTCTACCCCACAAAGTTTGACCGACTGGCGTGCCGCAGGGCCGCTTGCCCTCGCTGCTCCTAGTTCGCGCCGCTATCAGCTCTGCCCACTTGCTAGTCAGATCCGTATATCGGCTACCCAGTGGGCCACGACAGATTTCCGACGAGTAAGGAGCGCGCTAAGACTCCGATTCGAACCCGCAAGCAAAGCTTAGCCCCAGCGGGGGTCTTGTTTTCTCCGGTCCAGGCGCAACTAACGCCGAAATTCTGCTCGCAATAATAAAATGAAGAACTTTTGTGCCGAATGCTCAACTCGGCGTAGGATCGGATCAATCCGGAAACTGACCTCATCGCTCAAAATATAAAGCTTCACTGGACCACTCTCGCGGAACAGCAGACGCGATCGACATGGATCCGCCTTCGTAAGTGGCCCGCTAGGCAAAGACTCAGCCGCGTGCACAAATCAAGTGGCGATCGCGCGAACCTCGACAGTAGATCAATGTGCGGAATTCCCAGCCGAGAACTGGCTCCGGTGAAAGGACGCGGTGAGAGCAGTAGGACGCCTGATCTTAGACGCCAAGAACGATCACCATAGTCAGGGAGGAGAGCAGCGCTCTTCCAGGGCGCAACCTGGTGAAATTCGCGCGAGCCGTCAGGTACCCAGATTTTCGCAGCGTTGTCATTGTATGTGCAGGCAACGCAAGGTCGCGCCCGAGTGCGCTGTTTCAAGCATGCCGAATAGAAAAGGTGCTTGCTTGCAGGAAAATGCGGGAATTCGCTACGATGCCACGGAATGGTGGTGATTTTATGCAGAGTTATGGCTAACATTGATCGAAATCCGCAGATAGGGGGCGTAGCTTCTTCCAGCTTGATGCCGAGGCGCGCAGCGAACATGCGCCAGTGCAGAAATGACGATCCTCAGAAGTCGGGCGGTTGATGTCGAAGGCGAGGCGGGAGACAATCTACGTGTCAAATGCATTGGTCGGGAAATTAGCCGGCAGCGGGCAGGACCAACTCGTGGAGAACATCTCTCAAATAGAGCACGTGCGGCGCAAGCATGTAGGGCGCTATCTTAGTGCTGTCGCAGTCGCGGCCCTAGCCACTTGGATTGTGCTGGCCTTCGTCCACGGTCAGATCGACTGGACTATTGTTGGTCATTACCTGACAGCGCGCACCATCCTCCTCGGCCTGGGCAACACTGTTCTGATGGCCGCCTTGGCGATGCTACTAGGAGTTCTGATTGGAGTGACGGTCGCGATCATGCGACTTTCCGCCAATCCTGTGGCCAACTGGGCGGCGGCTAGCTACGTCTGGTTCTTTCGCGGCACGCCGTTGCTACTGCAGTTGCTGCTTTGGTTCAATCTTGCGCTGGTGTTTCCCAAGCTCGGCATTCCGGGCCTCTTCGAGCTGCGCACGGTAGACGTGATGACGCCGTTTATTGCAGCGTTGCTCGGCTTGGGCATCAATCAGGGAGCCTATACCTCGGAAGTGGTGCGCGCCGGATTATTATCTGTCGATCAAGGACAGTATGAGGCGGCGAGTGCGATCGGAATGCCCCGTCTTCAGGCGCTGCGCCGAATCATCCTACCCCAGGCGATGCGCGTCATTGTGCCCCCGATTGGCAATGAGCTCATCGGCATGGTCAAGCTGACATCACTCGCCAGCGTGATCCAGTTTTCGGAAATTGTTCACAACGCAGAGAACATCTATTACGTGAACAACTACGTAATTGAACTGCTGATAGTTGCTGCATTCTGGTACTTGATCGTGGTTACCGTGCTTACGTTCCTTCAAACGCGATTAGAGCGGCATTACGCACGCGGCGCCCGCAATACAAAACCACGCTAGCCTGGGAAGAACACATGAATCCCATCGTTAAAGCCAGCGGCGTGCGCAAGTCCTATGGTGCATTCGAAGCGCTTAAGGGGGTCAACCTGGAGGTGGAGCGTGGCGAAGTGCTCTGCATTATTGGTCCATCGGGCTCGGGAAAGAGCACTTTGCTCCGGTGCATGAACCAGTTGGAAGTCGTTGATAGCGGCGCTCTGTGGGTGAACGGCGAATTAGTCGGCCACCGTCAGGTCGGCCAAAAATTGTATGAACTTTCCGAGCGTGATATCGCGCGACAACGCCTTGCGACGGGCATGGTGTTCCAGCGCTTCAATCTCTTCCCCCATAAGACGGCGCTGGAAAACATCACCGAAGGTCCGGTGCAAGTACTCAAACAAGAGCGCAAGCAGGCCGAGGTCGCCGCCCGTGAGTTGCTCGCGCGGGTCGGACTGTCTCATAAGTGCGATGCTTATCCGGTTGAGCTATCGGGTGGTCAGCAGCAGCGCGTCGCAATTGCTCGCGCTCTCGCGATGAAACCAGCGTTGATGCTGTTCGATGAGCCGACCTCCGCACTGGATCCTGAACTAGTCGGCGAAGTGCTTGTCGTGATGCGCGATCTCGCGCGAACTGGAATGACAATGATCGTTGTTACTCACGAACTCGGTTTCGCGCGGGAAGCGGCAAGTCGAGTGATTTTCATGGATCAAGGCCAAGTCATAGAAAGCGGCCCCCCGGCCCAGGTCCTCAGCAGCCCCACGCATGCTCGAACCTTGAATTTTATTTCAGCCGTCCGCAATTGATGGTGTCGTCAGCCGATCGCAAACACATTGAAATTGTCTTACGATCTGCCGTCCACTTAAGGCGAACGCGTTCGGCGGTGACCTATCCCATAGCTGACGCGGACGACGGAAGCCGCTTATCACCGCGATGAAGACGCGCGCGCATTCTCTCCTCATGGCGCCGGAACAGTACGCCGAATTCGAGTGAAGCGCTGGCGGATCTAGTAAACACTTGAGTCGCCGGCACGAGCGCATTCATCCAGTTCTTAGATGAGACTCATCCCACGCCCTAGTCAGCGAGTTATAAGTCCAGACACGGCGCTGAAAATGTGGGCAAAAGTGTCCAGCTCGATCTATTCCGAACACTTCGCACGGTTCGGTCCTCTTTCAATTATGCAGCTTCTTTGATTTTTATGGATCGAGGCTCTCCTGATGAACTCCTGCGCTCAGCAGGAAAATGCGCCTAATTTCTGCACGCATAGCTAAAGAGCCGACCGACTTCCTCCTCAATCTGCGGTAAAACATCGCCTTCGCGGGGCGAGCGAGGAGGGGCTTTCAAGCCGAATGTTTGCGCGCAGCGACCACATCTTACCCGGTCGGGAGCCAAAGCGGGCGGTGCAATGAAAGAGCCCAATTCAAGCGATGCACCGGGAGTCTCGAGCTTTCCGAGCCCGCAGGGGAGGCGCAGGAGCGCATCTCCGGCGTAGACCCCTCCGTGCTGAAGGGCGCCAAAATGTTCTATGATACAAGCCAATATATCGACCTCGCGGCGGGGGGCAAAGGCGGTCAAGTGCGATGCGCGTCACCGTCGATGCGCTGAGAAATGCACGGCGAGGATCCGCCGTTGCGCTCGCCTAACCGTAAGTTCGGCCCCAGCGAACAAGGGTGCTTCCGAGCTACCAAACCTTTCCATAAAGTCAGGTAATTCATGAACAAGGTCTATCCCGACGCCAAGTCGGCTCTTGAGGGCGTTCTCAAGGACAACATGATGATCATGTCGGGCGGCTTCGGCCTCTGCGGCATCGCCGAGTCGCTGTCGGACGCGATCCGCGATTCCGGCGTCAAGGGCCTGACGGTCGTTTCGAACAATGCCGGCGTCGACGGCATCGGACTCTCTCGCCTCCTGGAGACCCGCCAGATCAAGAAGATGATCTCGTCCTATGTCGGCGAGAACAAGCTGTTCGCCCAGCAATTCCTCGCCGGCGAGCTGGAACTCGAATTCAACCCGCAGGGCACGCTGGCCGAGCGCATCCGCGCCGGCGGCGCCGGCATCCCGGCCTTCTACACCAAGACCGGCGTCGGCACCCTGATCGCCGAAGGCAAGGAAGTAAAGGAGTTCGACGGCGAGAAGTATCTGATGGAGCGTCCCCCCCCCCCCCCCCCCCCCCCCCCCCCCCCCCCCCCCCCCCCCCCCCCCCCCCCCCCCCCCCCCCCCCCCCCCCCCCCCCCCCCCCCCCCCCCCCCCCCCCCCCCCCCCCCCCCCCCCCCCCCCCCCCCCCCCCCCCCCCCCCCCCCCCCCCCCCCCCCCCCCCCCCCCCCCCCTATCGCAAGACCGCGCGCAATTTTAACCCGATGATGGCGACCGCCGCGAAGATCACCGTGGCCGAGGTCGAGCACCTGGTTCCGGCCGGTGAACTCAACCCCGATCACATCCACACGCCCGGCATTTTCGTGAAGCGCATCGTCGCGGTCGGCACGGCCAAGAAGCGCATCGAATTCCGCAACACCCGTCCGCGGCCCGCGGCTTAACTCGCAACCCCTTAGGAGAGTCATATGGCCTGGACCCGTGAACAGATGGCCGCTCGTGCCGCCAAGGAGTTGCGCGACGGTTATTACGTCAATCTCGGCATCGGTATCCCGACGCTGGTCTCGAACTACATTCCTGATGGCGTCGACGTCAGCCTCCAGAGCGAGAACGGCATGCTCGGCATGGGCCCGTTCCCCTATGAGGACGAAGTCGACGCCGACCTCATCAACGCCGGCAAGCAGACCGTCAGCGAGCTGCCCTCGACCTCGTATTTCTCGAGCGCCGATTCCTTCGGCATGATCCGCGGCGGCCACATGGATTTGTCGATCCTCGGCGCCATGCAGGTGGCCCAGAACGGCGATCTCGCCAACTGGATGATCCCGGGCAAGATGGTCAAGGGCATGGGCGGCGCGATGGACCTCGTTGCCGGCGTCAAGCGCGTCGTGGTGGTGATGGAGCATTCGGCCAAGGACGGCCCCAAGCTGCTCAAGAAGTGCAACCTGCCGCTGACCGGCGAGCGCGTCGTCGACATGGTCGTCACGGATCTTGCCGTCTTCACCATCGACAAGCACGGTGACGGCAGCATGGCCCTGATGGAGCTCGCCGACGGCGTCACGCTCGACGAGGTCAAGGCCAAGACCGAAGCCGAATTCCGCGTCGCGCTGAAGTAACCAGCCACGAGGCGCGCATGACGATAAAAGTCTGCGCGGCCGACGCCAGGTTATTGCACTATCCGTCCTGTCCCGGCTGTGCGGCCACCGGCCTGCGCGGTGGCGATATGCCCCGCTTGGTTGAACCGAGACGGAACTGTTAGGCAGTCTGGGTAGAAAAGCTCTCTGAGTTCGTGCGCGCCGCCGAGTGTGGCACCTAATTCCGCCAACAAGTCGCCCTCGCCAGATCTGAATTGCCTCCGCACGAAGCTGTTCTTTTCTACTCAGGTAGACAGCTCGCTTCGCCAGTATCGGAGCGAACAAGCCGATTTTTTTGGCTCTTACAATCATTGGTCAGCCAACGAGTTCGCTTCACGCGCCGACATGTTCTTGCGCAAAGTCGGATTCTTCGCGGCCGGGTGCGCTGGCGTCAAACCGACCGACTTCTCGTAAAGGCGAGGATCGGCCGTACCCAGGGATAACAGTGCATCCGCATCAAGACATTTTGGTGCGCACGTCTGGATCGCAAGCAGCCTTCAATAACGCTGCTACACCAACACCACGGCTTTTGGCGTGCGACACTATCCAAGCGTGATTGTCTGAGGGATTTGGTAAAAGTCAGCCAAAAACTACGCACCTGCGTAATTGCTCCACAAGTTTTACACGGTAAAATCAATCGAAAAATTTAGATTCTCGCAGAATTTAGGCGCAAACGCAGCGAGTTGCGCGTTTATTCTTCTCTATAAGCCGCTATAATACAGATTAAGCGTGATCTTTTCTTACCCGTTAAGCCGGGTTTAGCCATCTCCAGGTGGCGGATTGGCGCAGGAGTAGAATATGGTCAGCCATTTCGTATGGGCGCGTGTGCTGAGATATTGTTTCGGAGAAGCAAGTGCGACCTGCCGCAAAGACTCTGGCTGCCGTATTACGTTGTGCAGCTAGGGTGTGAGCTAGCCAATCGAAGCACCGGCCTAGCGCCGCGGAACCGCAAATCCGGAGCGGACGCGAGGGAGAGGTGTTTAGGGCCGGATCCAGAACTGGTCGGACAGGTGTCTGCCGGAATGCGTGATTTCGCGCATACCGGCAATGACTAGAACCGGGCTTAGTAGGCCGTGCTTCCGTGCCCGGGTCGATGATCATGGCCTACCCGAACAGCTTCCAGCACTTGCCCGCATTCGAGAGCTAATCGCATCTGCTTCATTGCGAAAGCACATGTTTTCAAAGTAGCCATAGAAGGAGGTTCGAGATGTTCTCAAATGGTATCCGCTGTCTAACCGTGAGCGCTGTTGCAGCCCTATTTGCGTTGATCAGCGCTGATTCCTACGCGCAAGGCGCAAAGAGAGTTATCAACGCAATGGCGCTGACTACCTATCCTCCCTTCGAGTTCAAGGATGAAAAGGCTAGCAAGGTGGCCGGTTTCAACATTGATGTTCTAGAAGCGATGGCAAAGAAGATGGAAGCGGAGGTCAGCTGGACCGAGACAAGCTACTCACTGATGATCAGCTTTGCACCGCTGAATACAAAGCGCGCCGATATCCTTTTGGGCACAATGGGGGATACGCCCGAGCGCCGAGCCAATGCGAACTTTCTTGATTACGTATATTCAAACCAGATATTTTACACCTTAAGTGCCAAAGCTGAGCGCTTCGCGAACCCAGAGGCTTTGTGCGGTAAGCGCGTGGCCGCAACACGCTCGAGCCTTATCGAGATCCAGGGGATCGAGAAATGGAGCGAAGAGAATTGCGTCAAAGCCGGAAAGCCAGCGATCGAGGTCGCAGCCAGCGAGAATACGGCGCAAAGCCGACTCCTTGTACAGCAGGACCGTGCCGACGCCGCTATCACCGGCGAAGGCGTCATCGCATATCAAAACAAATTGGAGGGGAACCAGTACGCCGTGATTAGCAAGCCTGTGGTCAAGTTGATGACCGGTTTCGCTTTCGCGAAGGATAATCTTCAGTTCGGACAAGATCTAAAGAAAGCCCTTGGCGGAATTATCGCCGATGGCACCTATAGCCAGCTTCTGCACAAGTGGGGCTTAACCGACCAGGCCAGCATTGGGCAGCCAATGATCAATGGTCAGCCCTAATCGGCAGTTTGATTCGCTGCGCGGCAACAGTGCCGAGGCAGACGCTCGATACCGGTTCGACACTCACGGTCAGTAATCCTAGAACTGACCGTGGCGCACATACCCGAGTCACGTAGTGATCGGTGCGCGATGGTAGCTTTCCTTGGGCTTGTGTAATGTCAGTTACAACGGGTGGCTATCCTCTCCTTCATAAATGCGTCATTAGATTTAAGATCAAGCGTGACCCGGTCTCGCCTTGCATTATGCGAGCGTTGTCGAAGATGAGTAGAACGACAGCAACAAAGTCAAACTTCGATATCTCATCATTGGCGAAAGGAGTCCTGGAATCGCGGCAGGTTGCTGGCGACTTCCTTCGCAAGCACGGCGAAATGTGGAGGCCATGAGCGGCAACTCCCCGAATTGAGTGGTTTAGAAGAAGTTGTCTCGACGGTGCCGGATGATGACCCGTTAGAATAGGCAGGCCGTTTAAGGCCAGTCCTCGATCTCGATGCGACTCGCTTTCGCAATGTGGTCGCAGCGTAACGCAACGTCCGCTTCAACGAAGACGATGGAGTTCAGGGCAAGCTACGCAAGGCCGTTGCAGAGTTGAACCAGCCACACCTCACGATTTTAATGCTGATGATCCGCCGGCATGACAGAGAGTTTCATTTTGCGCGGCGAGGAGAAATACGGCGATCAACTGGCCGACCCAAGAAGCGGAGTTCGAGGCCACGCTAGCTCAGTCGAGCCACGAGGCCGAAGTTAAATCCCAAATTCTTGAACTGATCCGCCATTACAAGTCAAATTTCGTGTCGTTCATGGTGACGATGCAGACGCTAATTGACCAGGTGGATGATCTCGGACAGATTTACGATAGCATTCGCCCGGTTCTCGTCAGGGCCATGGCTGGCGCTGTTGCCCATTCGCAGGCTGCGGAAAGACGGACTGAAGAAATTCAACGCAAGCTTGTCTAGCTGATTCGGCTTGCAACGTTGCTCGCTAGCTTATTCGCCTTATGGAGCGGTCAACGTATCGCCAGAACCGTCGCCTTGATGACGGCGGCCATGCGTCAGCTTGGCGAAGGTCGGTTCGATGGCGTTCTGGCCGAAGAGACGACGGGCTTGGCGAGATGGCAGAAGCGGTCCAAATGTTCAAGAAAAAGCCTCGGAGAAGACACAGGCCGAACTCGATGCAAAGATCGAACAAGATCACACAGCCGCCGAGCGGTGGAGTGCGGATATTGTCAGACTAGCCAGCGAATTTGAAGCTGCTGACGAAGTAGTTGAGAGCGTCTCGTCTGCTTCCCCCGAACTTGAAGTATCCGCACGTGGTCTCACCTGCTCGGCTGATCACAACCGGAAACTTCGGTCGAGGTGGCTGCCTCGTCGGACGAGGCGTCAGCCCACGTTCAGCGTGTCTCGGACGCTACGGGCGAGATGGCAGAGACAGTCGCGAAAATCGGCAGGCAAGTGGAAAAAAACCGCCAATATGGCTAGGGAAGCCGTTCGCAAAGTCGAACTCAGCGATAATCGCATGGTAGGGCTGGCAACCGCGGCTGAGCGGATCGGAAGCGTGATCGCCGGGATTGCGCGGGAAATCAACTTGCTGGCCCTTAATGCCAGCTGCGCGTGCGGGCGAATTCGGCAAAGGCTGTGCGGTCGTAGCCCGTGAAGTGAAGATCTCTCCAGGCAAGCTGCGCATACGACGCGTGAAATCGGCGTGCACATTGAAGGCATTCGACAACTGGGTCGGTTTGCGCCGTTGGCGAAATTGGCATGATCATTGTTCGCATCCCGGAATTCGCCAAGGCCGTGGGCGATTCTCGTCGAAAACAAGAGGCACGAGCAAGGATATTGCTTTGAACGTGCTGGGCGCTGGTCCAGAACCTCCGAGGTGGCGGTCAGGGCGCGTGAAGTCACGAAGGGGACAGACGAAGCCCGGGGGCTCGCTCCAGGTGCTAACGTCCGCCGAACTGCTATCCGAGGAAAGCTCGTGATTGAAGTGCAAGCTAAAGACGTTTTGGAAGGGATCCGGGCGGCTTGACTGGCGCCGAGAAAGCAGCGTGCGCGTATGGCAAGTAACATACCTGAGCGCCGATCCTCCACTGTCGAGAAGGCAACAAACCTCAACTCCCGGATTGGCGGCCATTTGAGCCAGGAAAGTGTGCCTGGCGGAGGCCGAGATCTAGCCGGAAACGTTGATCGAGGTCGCGGTTGGTGATCGTCAGCTCACCTGTCGCAAGCAGTCCATCGACCTCCACGATGTTTAGTCAAAACGGGACGCAGGGCGGCTATCGCGCGGTTTCCTCCGGGAGTAGCACCGGCGCGCCAGTTGCGTAAGGTCCGGACTGATGACCGGCGGCAAGGCGACTGGCAGGCAGGTGACGCGTGCTATCAAGCTTTTTCGGTCCTGATGAGACGCGCCGCGAGAGCGCCTTTCATGATCATGCGGAGGAGAAGGGCCAGCATTCGATCCCGCCCCAATCTGAGCTGAGTCAAGCCGAATCGCGAGCCTCTCCATAGCGGCGTTAGGCCACTAGGTGCAACGTAAGATGCTGATATGCGTAAAAACATCGCGCGGTGGAATACGTCATGGATTCGAATTTATCGCAGGATTCGTTCGTCAATAAGCCCTCGAGTGCATGGATCGGAGGCTGCTTACTGCTAAAAATATCGATCAAACCGAAGGTCAAAAGGGGTTGACCGCTAGAATTTCACTCACCAGAGACGGACCGCAGTATGACCGACCAATTCCTGTCCGTTCTCGGCGGGCGCGATAGCTCCGAATCTGCAGCTTTTACACGAGCATCCGATAGACCTCGGATGCTTCATCGGCCAGGTGCTGTGCGTTCCAGCACGCGGCCCTTTGTCAAAAACGGGATCCTTGCAGGCATTTCTCTTCAAGAACTCGCGGCAATAGGAGAATACTTCGAGCCGGTCGTTTTGAGAGAACGCATGATACTTCAAGAGCCAAAAAAGCAACTTGAACACATTTACTTCATAGAATCGGGCCTCGTCTCGCTGAGAATCGTCGCAGCAGGAAGTATTCTTGAAACAGCGGTAATCGGGCATCGGGGGGCGGTCGGCGCTTCGCTTTTAGCCGGAGGACATCTTGCTACGCGTCAATCTGTTGTGCTCGTTGCCGGAAGTGCGCACAGAATTCTTGCTGAAGACTTGCGACGAGTCCTGCCGGGGTGCTCCGAAGTCCGAGAGCATCTTGTCAGGTATACCCAAGCGCAGAATGTGCACTGCGCCCAGACGGGATTCTGTGGCGTTCGGCACGATCTGGAGAAACGCCTCGCGTGCTGGCTGTGTTTGGCGAGTGATGCTCTCGATGCTGATGTGCTTCCCATTACACATGATTACCTCTCTTCGATGTTAGGATTGCGTCGTCCTGGGGTAACGGAAACGCTGATCCGATTCGAGCAGCAAGGATTGATTCGAAAAGCGCGTGGCGTGTTGCAGATCGAAGATCGGCACTCACTCGAGCAGAAGGCATGCAGCTGTTACAGGCTCATTGCCGGTGCATATTTTGCGACTGATTCCGGTCCGTCAGCCACGGATGGCGCCTACAGCAGCTTTGAGTCCCACATCAGCTCATTTTAGCGGGCGATCACATAGTAGCCTACTATACTCCACGAACTCGCCATCGCAGGTGTGCCCCCGGACTGCTATTACTAGATTTGTTTGTCGGCCGACTTCTGCAAGTCTTTCGAGGCAGCGAACGGGGCCGCATTAGAGCGGATGCACGCCACAGCTCAAGCGAATATTCAGCGGCTTGGTCGAGCCAGGTGAGTGCGCTCAGCTCAAAAAGACCTGGGAGCTGGACAAGTACAACCGTGATGACCCAGGGCTGCGTGAAACACGGGGCTGCGGTTATCGTAGTGTGTTTCAGGATTCTGATGAGGTACTTCGTTGAAGAGGAGATCGCAGGAAACGGAGGCGGCGGCTTGAATGCCTCGATGATTTCATTGACGAGAACAACTCTGTTCCCTCGATTTCTTCGATGCGCTTGATCTGGCCAAGATGTGCTTCGCTGATGTTGTGCCGCTAGCGACTGCCGGCGATCATATCGCCCCTCCGCTCTGCTGAAATCTATGGCTATCTAAACTGGCTGCCAGCGGCTGGGACGAGAGGCGGACGTAACATCCAGATTATGTGGCTGTTGGGTCGCCTTGCTCCCGATCACAAAACGACCGCGGACCTCCGCAAAGACGACAGCGTTTGCTGCGCAAGGTCTGTGCGCGCGTTGTCGAGCTATGCCGCGGGATGGGCCTTCTGGCGACGACGAGCGCCGCTATTGAACGGAGCAAGTTCAAGGCTTTGAACACGCAGGAACTTTGCGCCCGCGAAGGTGGTGCGGAAGCCTCATTCCGTTTCCACCTTTTCGCGCACATGGGGTGGACGACGTTCACAAATCTCTTCGAAGGGATCGGCTTGTGTCTAGGCTTGACCATACGCTTAAGTCGGACGTCACCGTGCGCCGACTGAAGTTATCACGAAGACAAGACGCCGATTGGTTCGCCAAGGACGACAAGGCCCAGATCGTCGAGGAGACGCTGGCAGCAGGCGCCGTCGCTTCGCAGATTGCCCGGCGACACCGGCTGTCGGCGGCTTAATTGTCCGCGCTGCTCGAAGGACTTGATTGGCGGCGCGTCCACATGCGCAGGCGAGACTGTCGCCCGACGCAAGCCGGATAATTGTGGGCCGCGCTGCGGCGAAGTGAATCGGGGGGATTGGGCGCGTCGTGATCCAAACCGCAGCATCTAGCTATTGCCCTGGGCGTACCGCGCTCAAGCCAAAGCCGTGCTTGAGGACGACGCTTACGGTGGGCCGGCCCGGCGTGCTCAGCTAAACATCGCTGCTAGTTCGCGTCCCTTTGTCGTGGGTTGAGGAGACTTGCGATCGATCAGAATAGCCGATCTGGTTTCGCCATGCGGTGAGCTGCAGCCAAGACGATGAAGGCATCGTTTCGTTCATCGATCGCGTCGAGTTTTTTGTCAGGCTCGAGAAGGTTGCGTTCGGGCGACGCTCACAGGTTTCCCTCTGTGCGCGCCCTCCGAACTTGCGTTCGCTTGCGCACGACAGAGAAGGACCCAACCATCGTTGGAAGAGGAGAGGTCTACATCCGGCCTTGTCTCAGTACGTGCAGCTCTCGCATCGAGCATGGGCGTACTGGGCACCCACAGATGACCCATAGAACGTAGATGCAATGGCAATTCATCACGCAAGACGATGCCTAGAAGCGTACAAAGCGTACGGATCTTTCCAATCACGGTACCAAGCGTACGCTTGTGAAGCGCTTAGAACACGCCATCAGGGGGAGGCATATGCGTTCGTTCGTTTCGTACGAAGTTTTCACGCCGCTAAGTTACGCAATCTGTCAACGTAATCACGCGAGCGGCGGAATGGTCCGCGCCGCGACGTCACTGGTTCAATTCATCAGTGGCGTTCGAGGAAGGCCCTGTAGGTCGAGAATGATTGGGGGCGAAGAGGGCTAATCTCCTTGAAGTGAGACTAGCCGATCTTGAGGTTAAGCAACTGGAGGGTTTCTTTATGAAGATGGCGAAGAGCCTCTTTCTTGGTTCGGCGGCGGGTCTGATCGCTATCGGCGGAGCGCAGGCAGCCGATCTTCCTGTAAAGGCGAAGGCGATCGAGTACGTCAAGATCTGCTCGTTGTATGGCGCCGGATATTACTACATCCCAGGCACTGACACCTGCATCAAATTGGGCGGGTATCTGCGCGTTGAAACGACATTCGGCACGAGCTACCATTATGATGCGCCGACCAGTTTTGTTGGTGGTGCACATAATCGCCTGAGCGATTATTACAGCTGGCGCGCTCGTCAGGACCTGACCGTCGATACGCGCACCGCGACGGAATACGGTGTGCTCCGTACGTTCGCTGAGTTCGCCTGGACCTATACCGGCGGAGCCTATAGCGGAGCCGGCACAGGTGGTACGTCGTATTCGACATCCATTGGTAGTCAGATCGCTCAGGGTACTCCTGGTCTCTACTACGCGTTCATACAGTTCGCAGGCTTTACATTCGGCAAAGCGTCGTCCCAGTTTAGCACCCCGTGGGCGCAATATCCGGGCAACTCAATTGAGCTGCCTGGCGCCGGTGGTTGGGATCCCACACTCCAGGCCGCTTACACTTTTGATTTTGGTCAGGGCATCTCGGCAGCCATCTCCGCCGAGGATCCGGTTTCCCGTAGCCAACTTGCGATATGGAACGTGAGCGCCGCGACGGCCGCAGGACTTGCGGCCGGTGCGTACGGGGCCAACGACTTCGGCAGTTCGAGGGCTCCAGACCTGATCGGCTCAGTTACCGTTGACCAGACATGGGGCTACTTCAAAGCCTCTGCCGCGGCTCATAATAACCACGCTGCCTACTACGGCGCGACGGAGGTCACAGGTCACCCGGCTGACAAGTGGGGCTGGGCCGGTCAGCTGGCGTTGTCGATCAAGAATATCCCGACTGGTGCGGGGGACTCGATCAGCGTGACGGGCGTTTATACTAATGGCGCAAGCCGATACAACTTCCATGACTATACGGGAGCCCCGAGCTACGCGATGTATGGAGGTGCCGGCATTGCGGGTGCATACCAGAGCCTAGGCATCGCTGGTGTATCCGACGCGGTTTTCGTGGCTGGCTCCGGTCAGGAGCTAACCACAACCTACGGCATCTCAGGTGGTTACAACCACAACTGGAGCCCGCAATGGGTCTCTAGCATCTTCGGTGCGTATGCTGCTGTGCGCTACAACACGATCGCTAAGGGCTATATCTGCGGCGCGTTTGTCGCCACTCTAGCGCTCTCGAGTGGTCCTGGAGGCTGCAATCCCGATTTCAACTACGCGGTTGTTGGCACGAGGACGGGATGGACTCCGGTTAAGGGCCTGACCTTCTCGGCCGAGCTCGCATACACGATGCTCGACCAGAAGTATGCGAGCGGAAGCACGGTGACGCTGCCTGTGCAGACATCGATCGCCAAGCCTGCTGCCACTTACGAGCTCAACGATCAGAACGCCCTTACGCTTCTGCTCAGAGCCCAGCGCACTTTCTGATTTCTCTATCAACCTAGCGGAAGGAGAAAAGCCGGTTCTATTCATCTAAGTGTTACCTCCAAGAAGGCCTCCGGCATGCCCGCCGGAGGCCTTTCATATTAGGTCAAGCCCACGATCGGATCTGGACTTCGTGAGGCGGTTCGCAGAGCTTCGTAGCTCCGCATGCCGGCGGCTGCGAGAATCCTCGGTAGTGCTCGATACGATGCATGATTTCGGCGATGTGGGCGCAGAGATTGATGAAAAGTAGCTCTGCGGTTCGATATCTTTCGTAAGCTGCTCGCCAAAATGCAGGTGAGGAAAGCAGTGGGTCTATCGAGGGCGCCTCGTGCACGTGTGTCCTTTCAGTCTCGAAGGCGCAGAGCTGTTGCAATGCCTCAGCAAGCTATCATGGTCTGGTCGTCGGCGGCGGCGCGGTGACGAGTGCGCCACGGATGCAGGGGAGGAAAAGAGGCGATGCCAGGCTCGAGCTTTGTGGAGTTTTGTGAGGTTCAGAAGACCTATGATGGTGAAACGCTGGTCGTAAAGAATCTTAACTTGGGCATCGCCCAGGGTGAGTTTCTAACGATGCTGGGCCCATCCGGCTCCGGAAAGACGACCACGCTCATGATGCTCGCGGGCTTCGAAGCGCCCACACATGGCTCGATCCTACTAGCGGGACGCTCGATCGATAAGATGCCGCCGCACAAGCGCGACATCGGAATGGTATTTCAAAACTACGCACTGTTTCCGCATATGACCGTGGAGGAGAATCTCGCGTTCCCACTCAGGGTTCGCAAGATCGCCAAGTCCGAGACGGAGGTCAGGATAAAGCGGGTACTCGACATGGTCCGGCTCAGCGCCTACCGAGGGCGTCGGCCTGGTCAGCTTTCCGGGGGGCAGCAGCAGCGTGTCGCGCTCGCGCGCGCTCTCGTCTTCGATCCGAAACTCGTGCTGATGGACGAGCCACTCGGTGCGCTGGACAAGCAATTGCGCGAACGAATGCAGCTCGAAATCAAGCATATTCATGAAAACCTCGGTGTGACGGTGGTCTATGTCACGCATGACCAGGGCGAGGCCTTGACCATGTCCAACCGGATAGCGGTGTTCAACGACGGCGTCATTCAGCAGCTCGCCGCTCCAGCCGAACTCTACGAGCAACCGCAGAACGCTTTCGTCGCCCAGTTTATTGGCGAAAACAACCGGCTGCAGGGAAAGGTCGTGGCGATGAACGGTCTGACCTGCAACGTGGAGCTTCCCGGTGCCGGTAATGTGCAGGCGCTGGCCATCAAGGTAGCGGCAGTGGGCCGGCCGACCGTGCTGTCTTTGCGGCCGGAGCGCGTGAAGCTTAATCCGGTACCAGGCTCGCTGCCCAATGTTTTCAGCGCGAGGGTCACAGAGCTCATCTATTTGGGCGATCATGTACGTACCCGGGTTTCCGTGTGCGGTCATGATGACTTTGTAATCAAGCTGCCGAATTCGGAATCCGTAGCGCAGGTCGAGCCTGGCGCCGAGATCACCATCGGGTGGAAAACGGAGGATTGTCGGGCGCTCGACGCGCCATGACAACGACCCGTATTTTCTTGAGCAAAAAATAGGCTGCGTTCTTCGGCAACCCTGCCGCCATTTGCGCACAGAAGGGAGAATGGACGATGAGGAAGTCATTGACGATCGCGAGGGTCCTGCTCGCAACCGGTCTGCCGGTGAGTGCTTTGATCCCCTTAGAACCTGCTTTCGCAGGCGATCAGCTCACGATCACCGCTGGAGGCGGAGCCATCCAGGCTAGCCAGCGTAAGGCCCAATTTCAGCCCTTCACCAAGGCGATGGGGATAAAGATTACCGAGGACGAATACAGTTACGAAACCGACAAGATCCGCGCAATGGTCGAGACGAAAACGGTGAGCTGGGACGTCGTCGACATCAATCAGTCGGCGGCCTTAAGGCTATGCGACGCGGGTATCCTCGAAACACTTGACTGGGACAAACTGGGTCTCGACCGGATTAAGTTCTTGGGAGACAGCAAGTATGATTGCGGCGTACCGACGCACGTCTCCGCGACAATCGTCGCCTATGACAAGGACAAGTTGCCAAACGGTCCGAAGACCATCGCCGACCTCTTCGACTTGCAGAAATTCCCCGGCAAGCGCGGACTATATAAAGACCCCTACACCAATCTCGAATGGGCGCTGATTGCCGATGGCGTGGCCAAAAAGGACGTCTACAATGTTCTCAGGACGCCCGAAGGTGTCGAGCGCGCCCTCAGAAAACTCGATACGATCAAGAAGGACGTAATCTGGTGGACAACCGGGGCCCAGCCACCGCAGTTGCTGGCGGATGGCCAGGTCGTCATGACCTCGGCGTGGAACGGCCGGATCTATGATGCTGTCAAAAACTCCGCCAAGCATTTCGACATTATGTGGGATGCTCAAATCGCGACCTTCAATCTGTGGTCGATTCCGAAGGGCGCTCCCCACCGGGACGAGGCTTATAAGTTTATTGGTTTTGCCGCTTCGGCTCAGTCGCAAGCCGAGCTGACGCACTATATCGCTTACGGAACCGGCAATACCGAGGCGACGAAGCTAATCGATCCGGCGATCCTGTCCGACCTGCCGACTGCACCGGAGCATGTTGCCCAGGCCACCGATTTTGACGTCGTCTTTTGGATTGAGAAGGGCGACCAACTGCGCCAGCGCTTCACCGCTTGGCTTGCCAAATAATACCGAAGAAAGCAAAGAGGAGAACCTTTGTTCTCCCCTTAAACTCGACGGACGAACCGAGAGAGAGGTCGATGGCGACGATGGCCGTCCAAATAGCTGGCAGCCTCGACGGCGTGCCGCTTCGGATCAAGCTGCAGCGGATCGAGCGCGCGCGCAAGCTGAGGGCTTTCGCCCTTGTCCTGCCTCTGTTGCTGTTCATCCTGATCGGTTTTGTTTTGCCGATCGCCCGTATGATGTTCAACGCAGTCCACGACGATGGGCTGCTAGTGCTAATGCCGCGAACCATGGCGGCGCTGAATGGTTGGGGCGGAAAGGACCTGCCCAACGAGGCAGTTTATGCTGCTCTCGCTGGAGATCTCAAGCAGGCCTGGGCGCAGAAGACCGCTGGCGCTATTGGCAAGCGGATGAACTATGAACTGCCCGGCACCCTCAGCGAGGTGACATCGAGCGCTCGGAAAGCGAGTACGCTTACCGCTGGCCCCTACAAGGCAGCGCTGATCGACATCAATCCGGTTTGGGGGAGCCACGAGGTGTGGACCCTGCTGAAGCGCGGGACATCGGCCTATACGACCTTTTACCTGCTTCGCGCTGTCGATTACCAGTACGGCCCCAACGGTCAGATTGTCGCTTCACCGCCGGAGAGCGCAATCTTCCGTGATGTTTTCTTGCGCACGCTCGGCATTAGCGTCGGCGTTACGGTCGCGACTCTACTGCTCGGCTTCCCACTAGCCTATCTTTTGGCGACATTGCCACGTAAGTCCAGCAATCTACTGATGATCATGGTGGTGCTGCCGTTTTGGACGTCGTTATTGGTACGCACCACCGCTTGGGTCGTGCTCCTGCAGCAACACGGTGTGGTCAACGACACTTTGATGGCGCTGCATGTTTTATCGCAGCCAGCAGAACTAATTTTTAACAGGGTCGGGACGATCGTGGCCATGACCCATATCCAGTTGCCGCTCACCCTCTTGCCGATCTACAGCGTCATGAAGACGATCTCACCGAGTTTCGTCCGCGCAGCTCGCTCGCTCGGCGCCGGTCCTTTCTACGCCTTCTGGAAAGTATATTTCCCGCTCACCCTTCCAGGAGTCGCCGCTGGCTGCCTGCTCACATTCATTTTGTGCCTGGGCTACTACATAACCCCGGCACTGGTCGGCGGGCCGGCTGATCAAATGGTTAGCTCTTTCGTCGCCTATTATACGAGCGAGGAACTCAACTGGGGCATGGCCTCGGCGCTCGGCGTCATCCTGCTTACCGCGACCCTGCTGCTGTACTACGTCTTCAACAAGCTGGTCGGCGTTGAGCGGATAAAGATGGGGTGAGAACGATGGCTGCTTCGGTCTATGCTTCTCCGATCGAGAAGGGCTGGTACTATCTCCACAGGCTGCTGTGTGGGGCGGTGCTGCTATATCTTATCGCACCGATCCTCGTGATCATTCCGCTATCCTTCAACTCCGTGCCCTTCTTCACCTTTCCTATGCCAGGCCTGTCGCTGCGATGGTATGAGGAGTTCTTCTTGACTGAGCGGTGGCAGGGCGCGCTTCACAACTCGATCTTCGTCGCTGTTTCCGTTACGCTCCTATCGACCGTTCTCGGCACGCTAGCCGCGCTTGGGCTCAGCCGCCCGAACTTCCCATGGCGAACGCCGGTGATGAGCGTGCTGATCTCGCCGATCATCGTTCCGGTCGTGATCACGGGCGTCGGCGTCTATTTCTTCTATGCCGATCTGGGGTTACTTAACACCTATGCCGCGTTGATCTTGGCGCACACTACGCTGGCTACGCCCTTCGTCGTCATCACCATCAGCGCGACGCTGATGGGCTTTGACCACTCGCTGACTCGTGCGGCCGCCGGACTCGGTGCGCCGCCAATTACGGTCTTCTTCAAGATCACCTTGCCCCTCATACTTCCGGGAGTGATCACTGGCGCGCTCTTCGCTTTCGGTACCTCCTTCGATGAAGTCGTAGTCGCGCTTTTCGTCTCGAGCGCTGAGCAGCGTACCTTGCCGAGGGTCATGTTTTCGGGGATCCGCGAGTCGATCAGTCCAACCATCACAGCGGCCGCCACAGCTCTTATCCTTTTCTCCCTCACTATGCTGACCACGATCGAATTGCTGCGGCGTCGCTCTGAGCGGCTACGGGGTATACGCAACACATGAACGGTTTCCGTCGGATATTTCAGGCCGCTTAGAATCAAGGCGACGTTTGTTCGTGGAATGACGGAAGAGATGATCTCCTCGGGCGAAAAGTTGTTCCGGCCGCGCCCAGCCGACACCAAGTGCGCCCGCAGTTAATTGCGGCGATCTCACCCTTGCGCTGGGTCAGCTCAAGGCACTGGGCGTCAAGCCCGGCGATCTCGTTACGATTGGCCTCCCAATGGTGTCGACTTCATCGAGGCATGCTGGAGCATTTGGAAGCTCGGTGCGAAACCCAAACAGTATCCTACCGACTCCCGACAGTTGAGCTGCAAGCCGTCATTGATCTCGCCGATCCGACGATCTGGTCGCCTTGCCTGGTATGGAGTGGATAGGCGGCGTTACCGGCGAGGACTTGATCGCATTATCGGGCGACGATCAGCCGTTGGAGGCGCGCTTGGCTCCGGTTTTGGTAGCTCCGACGTCGGGCGGCTCGACGAGCCTGCCCAAATTGATTCTCTCAGGTTTGCCCGACCTCGCCCAGATTTCTGGCGTTTCGGGCAAGGTGCGACGGCTCTGATTCTTGCACCGCTCTATCACAGCGGGCCTTTCAGGGCCGCGCTGGAAGGATAGTCTACAATGCCCATCTGGTGCTGATGCTACGCTTCGATGCCGAGGGCGTACTGGTCGAAATCGAGCGACACAGGGCTACCTGGATCTATTTGGTTCCGACCATGATGAGCCGGATCTGGCGACTGCCACATCGCGTTCGAGCTCGCTACGATGTCTCCTCGCTGAACACGCTTTGGCACTTGGCTGCACCATGTCCGCCTTGGCTCAAGGAGGCCTTCATTGATTGGCTCGGACCAGAGGTGATCATGGAGCTCGATGCCGGCAGCGAGGGCCAAGCCATGACCATCATAATCGGAAGCGAGTGGCTCGATCGCCGCGGCTCGGTCAGACGCGTAAGCCTGGGTGAGATGAAAGCCGCCAACGCCGACGGAACGTGCTGGCGGCTGGCGAGATAGGCGAGATCTACATACTTCACCTCGAGGCCTCGCCGGGACCTATTCTTACCGCGGCGCCGCGGCCCGCAGTCTACCCAGCGGGTGGGAGAGTCTCGGGGATATCGGATATTTTGATGCTGACGGTTATCTCTACCTTGTTGACCGTCGCACCGACATGATCCCGGTCGGGGGGCAAACGTGTATCTGACCGAAATCGAGGGGCGATCGAGGAGCACCCACTCACATTATCCCGCGCCGTGGTCGGCTTGTCTCTCGAATCTGGGCTCCTCCATTCACGCCATCATCCAAGCTCGCCCGGCACTGACCGCCGTGGCGCTGCTTGCGCATCTGGCCCAGCGGCTGGTCGCCCACAAGCGACCACGCACATCGAGTTTGTCGATGAGCCATTGCGCGATGAGGCGGGCAAGGTGTGTCGCACTCAGCAGCGTGCGGAGCGCATCGCCAGGAGAAATTTGGCCTATGGGGCGAAATACAGTCAGCGCCGGGAGAGCTAAATGAACCCAAAATGAGCATCGGGAGCAAAGCGAAAACAGCCCGTTGTGAGGCCTCTTACAGCGCTAAGACCGGATCCCCATTGCGGCGTCACTGATGTGCTCGAGAATGCATCGCTGTCGACGTGGATGCGAGTACTTTCGTCGAAGGCATGTGGCATCAATGCTCGGCCGCGTCGGCGAAATACTTGGCGTGAAAGCGGCGGTTCATGGCACGCTGTCGTTCGCTGCTGAAAAGCGCCTCTTACGGGCGTAAGTATAGGGATCACCTTGCAGGCTCGGGTCGTGGCCGGCGACCCGGCTTCGAGGATGGACCAAGCCGCGCTTCGGTAGCAATACCGTGCTTACAACCCGCATATTGAGGAGGCTGGATGGAGTTGTTGGAACCGAAAGGTGGCGATTATTACCAGTGCTGGCGCCAGGTTCGGAGAGGCGTATGCAAAGCTGCTTGCGAAGAGGGGCGGTCATCGCCGCCAGCGAGCTGGCGGCGGCACCGTTGATGGTTTAGGTGCGAGTGCCGCTGCTGAAAAGACCCCGATTGACCGCATATCAAACCGGAAAGACTGAGCGCACCATGGATTACGCACTTTCCAATTTTTAGCATCGACCTGAAGGAGCAGAACGCGCTGGTCACTGGAGCGTCGGGAGGCCCTGGCGTGCGATTCGCCAAGGCGCTAGCGCGATGCGTGGCACAAGTGGTCTTGACGGCGCGGCGGCTCGATCGCCTGGGCGCGTCGCGGCGGAAATCAACAGGGCCGGTGGCAAGGCGGTGGCGCTACGACTTGACGTGACGGACGCGGATCAGCTGACCAAGGTGGTCGCAGAGGTAGAGCGGCAGCTCAGTTCGATAACGATCCTGATGAATAATGCGGGCATCCGGGACGCCCAGCACGCGGCAAAGATGTCGATGGATTGATGGATTTGATCGACCGCGTGCTGGACATGATTGTGCGAGCGCCGTACGTACTGTCATGGTCAATCTCGTCTCCTCGTCGGTCTATTCTTATGGAGGCAATGGCGCCGCTCTCTATTCGATAGCAAAGCCGCAGTGGTACGAATGACGTAGGCGCTGGCGGTCGAATGGGCAAAGTTCAACATCAATGTCAACGCAATTGCGCCGTGAGCGTTTTCGTCCGAGATGATGGATGGCATGCTGCAACGTGTGGGCGATATCACCAAGGGATTTCCGCGGCCCGGTATGGGCGATCCAGCTCAGCTTGACAGGACCTTGCTGGTCCTGGTCTCACCGTCATCTGACTTCGTGACCGGCACCTGCGTACGCGTTGACGATGTTCAAACTGGCAGGTAACGGGGCCCTGAGCCGCGTCAATCGATTTGGATGGACAGTCCAGATGCTCAAGATGATGACCTATTTCCACCCGGCGTCGCCCGCATGCGTCGCAATTCATGCGCCTTAGGTCTTCTAAAGCGGGATGGGGTTAGGTTGACTCGATTTGGGATTGAACGAAGCCGCTGGCGCGGCATGTAGGGAGTCATAGCAAGGATTGCCTCCTGTCTGAGAGGATTGCGGGTTTTCGCAGCCCAACCCTTTAGACAGGAGGTTTTCCGATGGCTGAGATCAGCCCACTTCGCCGCCGCATGATCGAGGACATGACGGTCCGCAATCTGTCACCGGCGACGCAGCAATCCTACCTCAACGCCGTAGCGAAGTTGAGCCGATATTTCGGTCGTTCTCCGGACCGCCTTGACTTGGAGGATATCCGTGCCTTCCAGGTTCATCTGGTTGCGACGGGGATGTCTTGGCCGGCGCTGAACCAGATCGTCTGCGCACTGCGGTTCTTCTACGGTGTGACGCTTGGTCATGACACCGTTCCGGAGCGCATCGCCTATGCGCGTAAACCGCGCAAACTGCCGGTGGTGCTGAGCGCCGACGAGGTCGTCCTCTGGAAGCAATCCCGAGCCTCAAGAGCCGTACCGCGTTGACCACTGTCTATGCCGCAGGCTTGCGCGTATCGGAAGTGGTTCTCTTGAAGGTTGTCGACATTGATAGCCAACGGATGTTGATCCGGGTCGAGCACGGCAAGGGCGGCAAGGACCGTTACGTTATGCTCTCGCCGCAGCTTTTGAGGATTCTGCGGACATATTGGCGGCTCACTCGGCCAAAGCGATGGCTGTTTCCCGGTCGCGACGATGAGCGTCCGCTCGTCCCGAACGTGCTGCACGCCGCCTGCCGTTCAGCCTGTGCTGCGGCCGGCTTGAGCAAGTCAGTGACAGTGCATACGCTGCGGCACACATTCGCGACCCATCTCCTGGAGAACGTGGCCGACGTACGCATCATCCAGGTGCTGCTCGGCCATGCCAGTCTGGCCAGCACGGCGCGCTATACCCAAGTCGCCACTAAGACCATCAGCAATACGCCCAGTCCGCTTGACCGGCTCCGCCTGGAGGTCGTGCCGCCCGGCTGAGCGGACCTGATGGCTCCGGTTCTGGAAGTGGCGGACATCTTCCGCCGCCACGGCGAAGCGTTTCGGCAAGCCCGTGCCGGGCATCTGGGCCGCGTCGAGCGGCGCATCATGGGTGCGATCACGGCATGCCGGACGGCTGTGCTCGGTGGCCACCTCGAGCAATGCGACGACTGTGGTGCCCCCCGCATTGCCTACAACTCCTGTCTTATGGGCAAAGCCGGTAATGGGGAGCTGGCGGCAACTTGATCGCGCTCCTGCACTAATCACCGCCAGCCCCGCTCTCCATTACGAGGTACGCCTGAGGAGTTCTATCAGCTTGTCGGTGGGCTGGAAGACGCCGCGCCGCAGGTGGGGCGGCACGATCGCCTCCATCGCATCGAGCTTCTCGGTCGGATCGCCGCGCGTGTAGACCTCGGTGGTCGTCAGCGTAGCGTGGCCCAGCCATAGCGACACCTTCCGGATGTCCCCAGTCGCTTGCAGGACGACCATCGCGCAGGTGTGCCTGAGCACATGGGGCGAGACGCGTTTCTTGGCGAGACCGGGCTGCTTGCGAGCCGCAGTCGCGGCGTGCTGCCTGAGCAGATAGGCAAAGCCCCATCGGCTCAGCGGCTCACCACGGGCATTGACGAACACCTCAGGTGTCGCGACCTGCCCACGGATGGCCAGCCAGGCACGCAGTGCAGCGGCCGCCGGCTTCCACAACGGCAGCGTCCGCTCCCGGCGTCCCTTGCCGAGCACGCGGATGCTCATCGAAGGCAGGTCGATGTCATCGACCTTGAGGCCCGTCAGCTCGGAGACACGCAGCCCTGCGCAGACGGCCACGTGCAGCATTGCGCGATCGCGGATGCCATCGCGTGTCGCCGGATCGGGAGCGTCGAGCACGGCTTGGAGCTCTTCGCGCAGAAGGTAGGGCACCAGGCGCGTGTCAGTTTTTTTGAACGGGATCGCGAGTACACGGCGGATCTGCTCGAGCGCTGCCGGCTGCCGGTACTCGAGGAAGCGGAAGAACGACTTGATCGCCGCCAGGCGAACGTTGCGCGTCACGGCCGCGTTTTTGCGCTCGTCCTCAAGATGCTCAAGGAAGGCGCTGACGAGCCCGGCATCGATCTGTTCGAGCGTCAGCGCCGATGGTTTGACCTTGAGCCGGTCGGCGGCGAACACGAACAGCAGCTGGAAGCTCGAGGCATAGGAGCCCCTCGTGTGCCGGCTGGCGCCCCGTTGGCAAGCGAGTGTGTCGCGCAGGAACGTCTCGATGAGGGGAGCGATCGGCGTCTTGCTGACCTCCCTTCGGACATGAACGCTTCGCCGGCCGTGGCGACATCGCGCAAGAGGTCGGGCGTGGCCTCGAGATACCAGTAGGTCGCGTAGATGTTGACGTGACCCATGTAGGTCGCGAGTGCCGCCATGTGCGCCCCGCAGCGGCCTCGGCCGGTAGGACTGCCTTGCAGCGCGCGCACCGCAAACGTGTGCCGCAGATCGTGCAGGCGAGGACGGTGATCCGACCTCGATCTGATGCCAGCCTTGTCGACCAGCCTATCGAAGGTCTCCTTGACGGCAATGTAGCGCAGCGGCCGACCGAGCTTGTCGATGAACATCGGATCATCGTCCGAGCCGGGCCCGCGACGTGCCAGGTATCGCTGCAAGCCGGCGGCTGCCGTGTCGTGCAGCGGCACCAGTCGCGTCTTGCGGAACTTGGTCTCGCGGATCAGCAGACCGTCGCGGGTCACGTCAGCGATCGTCAGCTTCAGGGCTTCGGAGATCCTGAGCCCGGTGGCTGAGAGCAGCGCGATCAAGGTCGCTTGCGTGTGCGGGCGCAAGCCGCGCATTGGCCGAAGCCGCAGCGCAGCTTCAACCAGCCGACTGATCTCGTCTGTCGTGTAGATGTGCGGCGTGCGACGCTTCTTGCGAGCGCCGAAGTGATTTGCCGGCGGCAGCTCGTGCCCCACGTCCTCCACCCGGACGTGGCGTACGAAGCGACAGACGGCTCTGAGCCGTGCATCGCGTTGCGCGACGGATGGTCCGAGCGCGGCCCAGTCGATCGCTGTTTTTGTCTCGACGTACGTTTGTCCGCGCTCGGCCGCGAAGGCGGCAAAGCTCTTCAGCAGGTACTCCGCGGTCGACATCGCGAAGCCCGTGGCGCGGCGGAGCGCGAGATAGGTCTCGATGGCGTCGAGCATCAGAGCGCCTCCGGCCAGGTCTGAGCAACCTGCTTCAGCAGCGCGACGTCGACCTTTGCGTAATAGGCCGTCGTGTCGATGCCGCGATGCCGAAGGACGAGTCCGATCTTGTCGAGCGGCACGCCATGGCGCAGCATCTCGGTCGCCGCGGTGTGCCGCAGAGCGTGGGCCCCTTTGACCGGCGCCACGATGTCGGCCCGCTTCATGATGCGCTTCACCACCGACGAGATGCCGTCGCCTCGTCGGAATGGCCGGCACGGCGCGATCGTGCGCAGGAACAAGAGATCGCTCCGGCGGGTAGACGGCCGGCATTCGAGGTAGGCGGCGATCGCATCCCCGACGTCTTGCGGCAGCGGCAGCCGGACCTCGTAGCGCGACTTGCCGCAGACCCGCAGCGACCCTGTTTGCCACTCGATATCGGTGAGGCGCAGTTGCGCCACGTCACCGGCCCGCAGGCCGAGGCGCACCAACAAAAGTACGATCGCACGATCACGCCGGCGCGCGCCGGCGTCGCCGTCACAGGCAGCGATCAGCCGGTAGACCTGCTCGGTCGACAGATACCGGGGCATGTCGGCAAGCTGCCAATGAGCGTAGGCCGGAACGGCGCCATCGAGACCTGCCTGACAACGGCCTGCGACTGCGAGATACCGCAGGAAAGCCCGCAGGCTCGTCGTCATCTTCTCGATCGTGCCACTCCCGCTATTGCTCGCGCGCTCCAGGACGTAGCTGCGGACATCGTTCGGCCTCCAGCCGGCCGGGTCAGATCGAAGCTCCATCATAAGGCCCGCGGCGACGTGGGCGTAGAGCCTGACGGTGGGATCGGATGCGCCGCGATGCTTGCGCAGCCACGTCTTGAAGTCGGCGACCAGCTGCGGCTCGGCGGATGCTGGCCCCACGGCCGCGGACCGGCAAACGCCGCGCTCGACGAGGTGCCGACGAAAGAGCCTGGCACCGTAGATGGTGTGGTGGTTGCGCCGGCCGCCTTTGGCGCGTGGACACCGGCAGGTGCGCAGGTGCTCGCCGAACGCGGCGAGATCAACGTCCGTTAGGCCCGCGCCTTGCTCGGCCATGACATGGCCGATGTGAGCCGCCGCTCGCAAATAGCGTACCGCTGTCTCGGGGCCATAGCCTTGCTGCTCCAGTGCCGCTGCAAACCCGTCAACGTAAGGCCCGCTCGGCCCGCTGCGCAAATGCCCCAGCATCTTCGCCGCCGAAAAGTACGTCTCCAACATGTTCGTCCCCGTATGTGGCCGGCCATCAGTGGCCGACCCGACGGGGTCGCACGGGCGACTTGTAATGGAGAGCTCGAGAGCGGCAATACACAGGAAAATACGGTGATCGCGATTGCCAGCTCCCCATTACCGGCTTTGCCCATAAGGCAGGTAATGGGCGTCGCCCATTACCTGTCGCAATCGGCATTGCCCGAAGTGCCAGGGCTCGGCGCGCGCGCAATGGCTTGCCGAGCGACAAGCCGAACTCCTTCCCGTGCCGTACTTCCACGTCGTCTTCACCTTGCCGGCGCCGGCCAGAGAGATTGCTTTCCAGAACAAGGCGGTGGTCTATGCCATTCTGTTCCGCTGCGCGGCCGAGACGCTCACCACCATCGCAGCCGACTCCAAGCATCTCGGCGCTCAGCTCGGCGTCACCGCCGTCCTCCACACCTGGGGCCAGACCCTGCAACACCATCCGCATATCCACTGCGTCGTGCCTGGTGGTGGACCTTCGCTCGACGGCACGCGCTGGGTCGCTTGCCGGCCCGGCTTCTTCTTGCTAGTGCGTGTCCTCTCCCGGCTATTCCGCCGTCTGTTTCTGCAAGAGCTCCAAGCCGCCTTCGCGGCTGGCCAGTTGGGCTTCTTTGGCGATCTCGTCCATCTTGCCGATCCCGCCGCATTCGCCGAGCGCCTCGCTCAACTTCGACGGACAGACTGGGTCGTCTATGCCAAGCCGCCATTCGGCGGGCCCGAACAGGTGCTGGCTTATCTCGGCCGCTATACGCATCGCGTCGCCATCGCCAACAGTCGGCTGATCTCGCTTGCCGACGGCAAGGTGAGCTTTGCCTGGAACGACTATCGGCAGAATCGTAAAGCCAAAGTGATGACGCTTAATGCCGATGAGTTCATTCGTCGCTTTCTCCTGCACACCCTGCCGGACGGCTTCCACCGCATCCGCCACTATGGCTTCCTCGCCAATGGCGGGCGCAACGATAAAATCGCCCTCTGCCGTCAACTCCTTGCCGTCCGCAACGCTCCGACTGATCAAGAAGCCGGCGACAATCCCCTCACCAAATGTGAGATCCCCGTCTGCCCGCATTGTGGCGGCACCATGCGACGTGTCGATGTCGTCCCGCGAGCCTGCCACAACCATCCGTTTCGTTGTGATACGTCATGACCGGCGCCTGCGCTGTCCACCCCTTTCGGGATCACCTTCGCGGTGGCAACGTCCGAAGTCGCCGTGGCCGCGCTCGTCACCGAACACCTCGCCAATCGTTCGGCCACGCATCCCAGCGCAGCAGATCGCTCGCTGGATCGCGCCCTTGGCCCGATCAATCGGGCCGCTCACATCCAATGAATGTCTCGCCGACGCGCGGCGACCACAGCCGCGCATTCCCCGCAGCAGCACCCGCGGCACTATCCCCATAGCGCCCACAACTCCGCGGCTTCGTTCAATCCGGCTTCTATGAGGTCGCACGCTACGACAGCGCGCGCGGCTTAAGTCTGCCCCGCGACCTCACAGAACCCTCAAGATTCCCAAATCAGTGTGTTTCTGATTCACCATGCTGGCTGGATGGAGGCCAGCATGGATGGGCAAGCCTTATTCTCTGGATCTTCGCAAGCGCGTCGTTGCCGCGATTAAGGGAGGGATGTCCGGCAATCAAGCGGCCAAGCAGTTTGGGGTGGCAATTAGCACCGCAATCGGCTGGATGAAGCGGGTCGAGAAGACCGGCAGCGTTGAGCCTGGCCAGATGGATGGTCACAAGCCAAAGGCGGTTTCAGGAGACCACGCAGTCTGGCTGTCGCAGCGGATCAAGGACGGCAATTTCACCATACGCGGTCTCGTTGCCGAGCTTGCCGGTCGCGGCCTGAAGGTCGACTACCACTCGGTGTGGGATTTCGTGCATGCCGAGAAGCTCAGCTTCAAAAAAAAGCGTGGCGGCTGGCGAACGCGATCGACCCGAGGTCGCGCGGCGGCGAGCCCAGTGGACAAAATATCAAGGTCGCGTCGAAGCTGAGCGGCTGGTCTTCATCGACGAGAGTGTGCTGCAGACAGCGGAAGGAGTTCAACATGAACTAAGACCGATGGTGAAGCTGCGGGAAAGATGGGGGCTGGCCCCCCGAGATCGGCTTTCAGGAGCGGATCTCAAACCAGTCCGAGCTGCTGCGGTAAAGAGCCGTGGTGGTGAGCGTCGGATCAAAAGTTCGGATTAAACCGAGCAGGTGAGTGTCCGAAAGACGAACGAAAGTGAACCCTCCGAGGACGCGTCGTTGTGACTCCAAGCGTCGTCAAAACCAGGACCGTCTCGTCATCCTGGGACAAGTCCGCCATAACCGGGCGGGCGGCGACCGGCGTAGAGGGGGCGTGAGTTGGACACAGGCTCTCGCGCGGAACTGCAGGAACCAGGCTCTTGATGCCAAGGGAGAAGCGCAAGCGGCGACAACCGTGAGGCGAGGGTACCGATGCAAGAGACTGGGGCGGACCGATCCGTAGGAGCGTTGACGGCCCTGTAATGGGGTCGGAGCAAAGGGATCGGGTCAGGTCGTCGTACTCTAGAACCAACTGGAAACAGGATGACTTCGAACGGTGCGACAAACAAGCCGTTCTCGATAGAGAAGCGGCGAGTGTACGAAGCGTACAAGGCGGTCAAATCCAATCGTGGTGCGGCCGGGGTGGACGGACAGACCTTGGAGATGTTCGAGACAGATCTTGCAGGGAATCTCTACAAGATCTGGAATCGCATGTCGTCAGGGACCTACTTTCCACCTCCGGTGCGCGCCGTCTCCATTCCAAAGAAGACGGGCGGCGAAAGGATTTTAGGTGTGCCCACTATCGGCAATCGGATCGCGCAGATGGTTGTCAAACAGATGATTGAGCCGGAACTGGAATCCATCTTCCTGCAGGACTCTTACGGATACAGGCCAGGAATATCGGCTCTGGACGCCGTGGGCGTCACGCGTCTGGAGTTCGACATCAAAGGGCTGTTTGACAATCTTCCGCATGATCTTCTGCTGAAGGCGGTCCGGAAACACGTGCAATGCAGATGGGCGCTGTTCTACATCGAAAGGTGGCTGGACGGCGTCAATTGAAAAGGACGGGAAGCTTGTTGAGCGGAGCCGCGGAACCCCGCAAGGGGGCGTGATCAGCCCAATACTGGCCAACCTGTTCCTGCATTATACGTTCGATCTCTGGATGGCGCCGACACATCCCGACCTCCCTTTGTGTCGATATGCTGACGACGGACTGGTGCACTGCCGGACGGAGCGAGAAGCAGAGGCCATTAGGGCGGAGCTTCAAGCGAGGTTGGAGGTGTGCGGACTTCAGATGCACTCGACAAAGACGCAGATCGTCTATTGCAAGGACAACAGGCGTCGGCGAACGTATCCGAGGGTCAAGTTTGACTTTCTCGGATATCAGTTCAGGCCACGGCAGGTGGCAACGTCACAGCGGAAGGAATTCTTTTGTGGATACACCCCGGCGGTCAGTGCGACAGCTTTGAAGGCCATGCGAGCAACGATCCGAAGCTTGCACATTCCCCGGCAAACGCCGGGGACGCTGGCTGAGATTGCCCAACAGATCAATCCGCTCCTCCGGGGGTGGATAGGTTATTACGGTCGGTTCAGCCGTTCAGCGCTGTTCTCTCTGGTCGACTATGTCAATCAGAAGCTGAAGGCGTGGATCATGCGAAAGTACAAGCGCTTCCGGCTCCACAAAACCGGTGCTTCGCTGTTCTTGCGAAAGCTGGCTCGGGACAATGCGGAGCTGTTCGTACACTGGCAGTTGTTCGGAACGACCACGTTCACCTGACGGGAGCGGTGTGAACCGAGAGGCTCACGCACCGTTCTGCGAGAGGCCGGGGGTGAAAATCCCCCGGCCTACTCACCCCTGGAGCAGGACCGATATGGCGCCCTTGCGTGGATGGGCGCCGCGCGGGCACAGATTTCCTGCCAAGGTTCCCCACGGCCGCTGGAAGACCATGACCTTCCTGGCGGCCCTGCGCCATGACCGGATCGATGCGCCATGGTTCATCGAGGGGCCAATCGACGGCGTGAGCTTTCGCACCTATGTCGAAAAGGTTCTTCTGCCCGTCCTTCGACCCGGCGATATCGTCGTGTTGGATAACCTCGGCAGCCACAGGAGCAAAGCAGTTCGCCAGCTCATCCGTTCGGTCGGCGCCAAACTCTTCTTCCTGCCAAAATACTCGCCCGACCTGAACCCGATCGAACAGGTCTTTGCCAAGCTCAAACACCTGCTCCGCAAAGCCGCCGCGCGAACTTTCGACGCGGTCTGCGCCGCAATCGGCCACGCACTCAATGCCTTCACCACCGAGGAGTGCGCCAACTACCTCAAAAACTCAGGCTATCGGACCTAATGCCATCACGCTTTAGGGCATAAGCGAGTCTTCAGGAGACCTTGGTTAGCCTACAACCTAGCGAGTGACCGCAATGTCGCTGGTTGCGATCTCACCGGAAGACGGTTTCGCGAGAGCTTATTTCGCCAAGAAGCCTTTCCTTGCAGATGTCCGGGGTGGCCGCCGGATCTTCCTCTTCGACTGCGTTGACGGAGGTGCGGCTTCAATAAAAAAAAGACAAACAGCCGCCTGTTGGGCGACAGCTCCCGCATTAGTTGAGCCGTCGAGCGCCCGACAGGTTTGGCCTGCAAAATTTCAACGGCAATTAACTTCTTGCTCCGACAGATTGCAATCGAGAGGCTCGGCGCATTGCGCCTCCTAAAATCTATCGGAGTCTTGCCAGTTGTCGGCGCCGGGACGCCTGCTGGCCTTTCAAAACCTTGAGCCAACGCCGATCCGATTTTAACACCAGTCTGGTCGTCCCAGTACATGCGCCCGCGTTTCTGAGGTCGGACGCATGACTCTGGACAAAATCGTTGAAGCGCAAGTTCGGTTCTTTAGTAACCCGCAAACTGCGCTAAGCGGTTGGCGTGATAATCTGCGTCGCCGAACAACTCGGCGAGCACCCGCTGTCGCTTCATGTACAGACCGATATCGTACTCGTCGGTCATGCCGATGCCACCGTGCATCTGAACGCCTTCCTGAACAGCAAGCGCGCTAGCTAGACCTGTGGTTGCTTTAGCCACCATCACAGCTTGCTCGGCGCGATCTTCGTCACCGTCTAGCAGCTGCTGGGCTTTAAGCACGGCCGCTCGCGCGACTTCCATCTCGGCGTAGAGGTGGGCGGCGCGGTGTTGCAGCGCCTGAAACGAACCAATCACACACCCAAACTGCATCCTCTGTTTGAGGTAGTCGATGGTCATGTCTAAAGCGCGGGAGCCCAAACCCACCATTTCAGCAGCGGTCCCGGCGCGCAAGGCGCTAAGCACTTTCATTAGGCCGCTAAAGCCGTCGTCCACTTCGCCGATAGCTGCGTCCGCGGAGACCTGCACGCCATCGAACGTCAGACGTGCGGCTAGGCTCGCATCGATGAGCCGCTCAGCCTGCGCTGTGAGATTCGTTGCGTCGCTTTCGACGAGGAAAAGTGTGACGCCAAGCTGCTCGTCGTCGGCGCCGGCGGTCCGGGCCGCCACGATCAAGAAGTCGGCCACGTGGCCGTACGTCACAAAACGCTTTTCTCCGACCAGTCGGAAACTGCTGCCAACGCGCTCGGCTTTCAACCCGATCCGTTCAGGCCGATGACGGGCCGACTCGTCGAGAGCCAGCGTGCCGACCGCGTCGCCGGCGCAGATTTGAGGCAGCCAAGCTTGTCGCTGATCTGATGAGCCGCCCTTCAGCGCTGTGACCGCTCCGACCGCCGTCAAGAGGAACGGCGACGGAGTTAGGTTGCGGCCGATCTCCTCCAGCACGATGCCAGCCTCGACATGCCCGAGCCCAGAGCCGCCATCGGACTCATCGAGCAGAATGCCATTCAGGCCCAGCTCGGCAAAGCGCTTCCAGAGGTCTGGCGAAAAGCCACTCTTGTCATCGGCATCCCGCAACGCGCGCATATGGCCGACCGGCGCTTGTTCCGCAAGGAACGAACGAACGGTATCGGCAAGTATGGTTTGATCTTCGGTGTGAAGGAGAGGCACGAGGTTAAGCTCCGGGTAGCTGGAGAATGCGCTTAGCGATGATGTTGAGCTGTATCTCGGACGTGCCACCCTCAATGGAGTTGGCTTTTGTGCGCAGCCAGGCACGGGCGTCAGCGCCCTGCTGTGAGCGCTCGCTATCCCATTCCAGTGTATCCGACCCGCCGGAAGCCATGATCAACTCATAGCGTTGCTTGTTCAACTCGGTCCCGAAGTACTTGATCATTGAGGCCTGCGCGGGATGGCCGCGTCCGTGCTTTAGCTCGTCGGCAAATCGCTCAGAGGCCGCTTTAAACGCCTCGGCACGGATTTCGAATAGCGCTATGCGGCTCCTGAGTATCGGATCGTCCAATCGCCCGTCAGCTTCGGTTCCGAGCGTCAGTTTGGCCCTCTCGCCGAGTGACAGCCGGGGACCCTCTAAGCCAGCCCCGGAAATGTTTTCCCGCTCGTGACTCAGCAAGTATTTGGCGACCTCCCAGCCTTTGTTGAGTTCGCCGACCAAGTTCGTTTTAGGCACCTTTACGTTATCGAAAAAGGTCTCGCAGAAGGGCGAGTACCCCGAAATCAGCTTGATCGGCTTGACCGAGACTCCAGCTGTCTCCAAATCGAACAGAAGGAACGAGATGCCGTTGTGCTTGCTTGAGCTATCGGTCCGCACAAGGCAGAAGATCCAATCGGACTTGTGGGCGTTGCTTGTCCAAATCTTCTGACCGTTTACAAGGAAGTAGTCTCCCTTGTCCTCCGCTCGGGTCGCTAGCGATGCGAGGTCGGAGCCGGCGCCGGGCTCGGAATAACCCTGACACCAGTGGATTTCTCCGCGCGCCATCTTCGGCAGGTGCTGCGACTTCTGTTCCGCCGTGCCGTATCTCAGCAACGTTGGCCCGAGCGTTTCATGGCCAAAAGTATCCAATGGAGCGCGGCAGCCGAGGCGACCCATCTCCTCGCGGAGGATCTTCGTCTCCTCGTGCGAAAGAGCTGCGCCTCCGTATTCTCTCGGCCAGTTTGGGACAGTCCAGCCCTTCTCGACCATCCGGTCCAACCAGACTTTTTGCGCGGCGCTTTTGAAAACTGCGCGACGGCCGCCCAAAACAATATCGTCTGCGGAGCGAACAGGCTCGCGCATTTCCGCAGGGCAGTTGGCTGCGAGCCATGCACACACCTCTTGCCGGAAAGAATCAAGATCGTTCACCGACTGCACCTCATCTGTTAATTCCTTGCCCCGCCACCTTGCGAAATATTTCGTGCATCATCCGTCCACAGCAAGTCGTTGGCTCTGACCATTGCTTATCGTCGGAAAGGGCCGGCATAACCCTTTACTTCTGCGTCTCCAATAATGAGCTGCTAGAGCCGTCCGTCGCTCCGCTACTGCTCCGTGGCACCGCTGAAGTTAGTAAGCTTCCTCCGAGCCAAGCAGTTTCGTCCGGCATCAAACATTGCAAAGCCACTTTGCGCTTTCAGGCACTGATTGCGGGATTCACGGACCGCACGACGCCGACGACGCGCGAACTTAGAGCATTTATGACGGCAAATTCCGTCAAGAGGCGGCGATTCGCGCGGTTTTTCTTCGAAACCCGCGGCGATGGCGCTCCTTTAGTTCAAACTGTCGATTGCAGTCTCCACGGCAATGAGTCGACTTGTTTGCGACTCTCTGCTTTTGATCTTGTAAAATGGACGGCGACCCAGCGCACGCGCGCGAGCTGCCGTCCGGAGCTCGACTAAGTACTAGGAGGAGGTCTCCGCGAATCGACGATACCCTCTCTAGGATCCCGCGCACTAACAGGGAAAGAGACCAAGCGTGTTTTCTGCCGTCTCCGCATCCATTCCGACAAGCGCCACTATTTATTTGCTGCACTCATCCTCGCCGGTGAAGTCCAGTTTGCCGGCGAACAGTGGTAAGGGCGAGCGCCCGCCCTCGATGCCCAAAAACGACCGAAGCATCTGTCACCGTTCTCGTTCAAGAGGGAATAAGGCCTCCCACACCGCAACCGATTCTATATTCGTGTGACTTCCTATCCAGTCATCATATTTGATTTTGAGCCCTAAGAGTAAATCATCGCGAGTGAGCCGGTTTTAGCTTCGGCACTTGCGGCACAATAGCTACGCAGGCCAGCCGAATTTCTCCACCCAAGGAGGGAAATCCGCGGAATTCATGCGGTGGCCTTCGCTATGCTGCTGGCGTCTCATTGGGAAGATCAGCCAAATATCGTCCGATGGTGCAACTCATCCGCTCGAATGAGCTTCGTGGTTATCGCGCTCAGGAGCTCCGAATATCGATCCTGGGCTTGCGAATTGACGCCTCGGACTGAAGAAGAAAGGGAGCAAGGCTCAAGATGGTGCAGCATGGATAAAGTTGTTCAACTCGAAATTCACGATACGATTGCCGTCATCACGATTAACAGCCCTCCCGTGAATGCGCTCTCCGCGGATGTGCGAAACGGACTGTTCGAGAGTTTTCAGCGTGTTCTCGTGTCCGACGCTCAGGCTGTGGTGCTGATTTGTGAAGGTCGGACCTTTATTGCTGGAGCCGACATCACCGAGTTCGGTGGTCATATTAAGGGGGCGGGCCTATCTCAAGTCCAAGAGGCGATGGAGAATTCGTCCAAGCCGGTGATTGCCGCAATCCACGGCACCGCGTTGGGTGGCGGGCTCGAGCTCGCGCTGTGCGCTCACTATCGTGTGGCGATGCGCTCGGCCAAGATCGGGCTGCCGGAAGTGGCGTTGGGCCTCATTCCCGGCGCGGGAGGCACGCAGAGACTGCCGCGTATCGTGGGTGTCGAGAAGGCGCTGGAGATGGTGACGTCCGGCCGTCATGTGCCCGCACAGGAGGCACTGGCTATGGGGTTGGTCGACGAACTCGTGGAGGAGGGAAAATTGAAGGAAGGCGCTATTGCCTTCGCGTGCAAGGTGGTTGCCGAAGGCAAGCCGCTGGTGAAGATTCGTCAGAACAATGCCAAGCTGGAAGCGGCCAAAAGACATCCCGAGATCTTTGATAATTTCCGAAAGACCAACGCACGGAAATTTCGAGGGTTGCTGGCTCCCGAATACAACATCCGCGGCATTGAAGCCGCTGTGAGTTCAGCCTCATTTGAGGGCGGTCTGCGATTCGAGCAGCAACTTTTCACGGAGCTGGAGCGCGGTCCTCAGTCGGCGGCTCAGCGCTACCACTTCTTCGCCGAGCGTCGGGCACGAAAGATACCCGACGTGCCGGACGGTACGCCGACACGGCCGATCAATAAGGTCGGCATCCTGGGCGCGGGCACCATGGGCGGCGGTATCGCCATGAATTTCGCCAACGTCGGCATTCCCGTGACGATCGTCGAGATCAAGAAAGAGGCGCTCGACCGAGGCTTCGGCGTGATCAGGTCGAACTACGAGCGGACGGCCGCGCGTGGTGGTTTGACGCCCGAGCAGGTGAATCAGCGGATGGGTCTGCTGATCGGCTCGCTTGACATGAAAGACTTCGCCAATTGCGACCTGATCATCGAGGCAGTGTTCGAGCGCATGGACATCAAAAAGCAGGTCTTCGCCAGATTGGACAGTACCTGTAAGCCCGGAGCGATTCTGGCTACGAATACGTCGGAGTTGAACATCGACGAGATCGCTGCGGTGACTAAGCGGCCCGAAGACGTGATCGGGCTGCACTTCTTTTCGCCGGCCAACGTGATGAAGCTGCTGGAGGTCATTCGCGGCGAGAAAACCGCTAAGGACGTTATAGCGACCTCGATGAAATCGGCCAGGACGATTGGCAAGGTCGCTGTGCTGGCTCGCGTGTGCTATGGCTTCATTGGCAACCGCATGCTGGCGCAACGCGAGCGCGAGGCGAAGAAATTGGTTCTGGAGGGGGCGAGTCCCTGGGACGTGGATCAAGTCCTGTACGACTTCGGCTTTCCCATGGGCCCCTTCCGCATGGCCGATCTGGCGGGATTAGACCTCGGGTGGGTGAGCGAGGAATCGACAAGCTCCACCTTGCGTGAGGTATTTTGCGAGATGGGCCGCTTTGGGCAGAAGACTGGCGCCGGTTACTACGATTACGACGAAAACCGTAACGCCAAACCCTCGCTGATCACCGAAAAGATCATAAGCGAGTTCATGGCTAAATCTGGCATGAGTCCGCGCAAGATCTCTGATGGGGATGTCCTTGAGCGTTGCATTTATTCGATGATCAATGAAGGGGCGAAAATCCTTGAGGAAGGTAAGGCGCTTCGGGCTTCCGATATCGATGTCGTTTGGGTCAATGGCTACGGCTGGCCAGTTTACCGCGGTGGACCAATGTACTACGCCGACCAGATCGGCCTGGATAGAGTTCTCGCACGAATGAGGGAATTTCAGCTCTCCCTGGGCGATGAATTCAAGCCGGCGCACCTGCTGGAGAAGCTGGTTGCCGAAGACAAGACGTTTGCCAACTTCGATCAATTCCAAAAAACGTTCTAGCTTGCATAATCTGGATCCGGTTCATCTCGGCAGGGCCCGGGTGAGCGGATTCAACCGAAAGGACTTTTCCTACTCATGCGTGAAGCCGTCATCGTCGCCGCAAAGCGGACCCCCATCGGCAAAGCCTACCGCGGCGCTTTCAACAACACCTACGGGGCAACTCTAGCAGCAGAATCAATTCGCGCAGTGGTAACGCAGGCTGGCATCGATCCCGGCGAAATCGATGACGTTGTAATGGGCGCAGCGATGCAGGAAGGCACGACCGGCTATAACGTCGCTGGCCAGGCCGCGTTGCGTGCTGGTCTGCCGGACGCCGTCTCGGGCATGACCGTTGACCGGCAATGTAGCTCGGGGCTTATGGCCGTTGCCACGGCTGCCAAGTACATCGTAAACGATGGCGCCTCGATCGCCGTCGGCGCCGGCGTAGAGTCGATCAGCTTAGTGCAAAACGATAAGTCGAACCGCTTCATGGCGCTTGACCCTTGGCTCGAACAACGTGTGCCTGAACTCTGGACCTCGATGATCGAAACCGCCGAACTCGTGGCCGAGCGCTATGGCGTCAGCCGTGAGGCGCAGGACGAGTACGCCTTGCATTCACAGCAACGCACTGCCCAGGCCCAGGCAGGAGACCGCTTCGCACACGAGATCGTCCCGGTTACCACCGTCATGAAAGTGGTCGACAAGGAAACCGGTAAGACCTCGGAAAAGAAGATCACAATCTACGCCGATGACGCCAATCGTCCCCAGACTACACTGGAAGACCTCAAGAAGCTTAAGCCCGTTTTCAAGGGTGGTCGGTATCTGAAGGAGGGCAAATTTATTACCGCTGGCAACTCAAGTCAGCTCTCTGACGGCTCAGCTGCGATCCTGATGGTCGAGCGTAAGCAAGCCGAGAAGCGCGGCCTGACGGCGCTGGGTGCCTACCGAGGTATGGCAGTAGCGGGCTGTAGTCCTGAGGAGATGGGCATTGGTCCGATCTTTGCGATCGCGAAACTCTTGAATCGTAACGGCCTTAAGGTCGAAGACATCGATATCTGGGAGCTCAACGAGGCTTTCGCGTCCCAGGTGCTCTACTGCCGGGACAAGCTGGGTATTCCGAACGACAAGCTTAATGTCTCGGGTGGTTCAATCGCCATCGGCCATCCGTACGGCATGACGGGTGCGCGATGCGTTGCGCACGCCTTGTATGAAGGGAAAGCGCCGCGGCGCGAAGTATGCTGTGGTGACGATGTGCGTCGGCGGCGGCATGGGCGCTGCCGCTCTCTTTGAGATCTTTTGAGGTTGAGATCTTTTGGGGCTCCGACAAGATCCGAGAGACCGCAGGCGAAGAAAGCTGGATGTTTGCACGTTGTGATGCAGTCTTCTCATACTTCAGCCGATGTCTGCTCATAACAAACAGTGGCCGCGCATAATATCTGAGGCATGATGAAGACGAGATCGATTGCTAGAGCCCTAATCATGAAAAGTTCTTTGGCAATAGGTCATCATAAATTGGGGTACTGCTGATGGTTACCGTAGAGGCTCTCAAGGATATAAAGGCGGAGGCAACCGAGTGGCGCCGATATCTCCATGAAAATCCAGAACTCGATTATCGGCTACAAAACACTGCGAGGTTTGTGGTCGAAAAGCTGGAGTCCTTTGGGATCAGCCACATTGAAGCAGGAATAGCCGAGACCGGCATCGTCGCGATTATCAAGGGCGGGGGCGGAGATGGGCCGACGATCGGTCTGCGAGCGGATATGGATGCCTTACCGATTGTCGAGACGTCAAATAAACCGTGGGCCTCGAAAATACCTGGTTGCATGCACGCGTGCGGACATGACGGTCATACGGCAATGTTGCTGGGTGCCGCAAAGTACTTGGCGGCCACACGCAACTTTAAGGGCTCCGTTGCTTTGATCTTCCAGCCTGCGGAAGAGCATGGGCGGGGCGGTCGCCAAATGGTCCAGGAAGGGATCATGGACCGTTTTGGCATCTCTCGGGTGTTTGGCATGCACAACGGCCCCGGCATGGAGGTTGGTACGTTCGCCATTTGTAATGGCGCGATTATGGGTTCGCAGGACAATTTCGATATCGTTGTGAAGGGTAAGGGAGGGCACGCGGCCTCACCACATAAGAACATCGATCCCATTGTAATCGCGGCGCAGATTATCGTTGGCCTGCAAACGTTGGTTTCACGCGGCACGGATCCGACCAAGTCGCTCGTGATCTCTGTTACCAAACTGGCTGCCGGTCAGAACTACAGCATCATCCCAGAAAACGTTGAGATTGGCGGTACCGTCAGGACTCTGCTGCCTGAGCTACGAAATTTCGCGGAACAGCAGATTTTGGCATCTGCGCAAGGCATCGCCCGGGCGTTCGGCGCACAAGTCGAAGTCGAATATCACAGACACATCCCAGTCACCATCAATCAGGTGGAGGAGACCAACATGGCGATCAGAGCGGCGAGCAAGCTCGTGGGATCCGCTTCAGTGGACGAGAGGGTCGGGGGGGTAATGGGGGCGGAGGACTTCGCCTTTATGGCTGAGGCGCGGCCGGGAGCATACATGTTCCTTGGTAATGGACCAACCCCTGCCTGTCACAATCCGGCATATGACTTCAATGATGAAGCGCTATCCTATGGCATAGGCTATTGGGTTAACCTGGTTGAGAACGGGCTGTCTGCATGAGTTCGCAAAGCTAGAGCTGGGATGAAACTTGCTTAAACGCCGCTTCCCCGATCGAAACTCATTTTGTGATACTAGTCGCATCACTCGCAGCAGGTGCTCCAGAGAGCCCGCTCTTAGATCGCCGGTTCAGTTGATCATTTGTGGTTGCGAATAAAGGCGTCCCGAAAACACCTTCAGGTCGAACATCAATTTTCAGCATCCACTAGTCCTGGATTTCTAATGTCGATTTGAAAATGCCTAGAGGGCCGCCTGATCTGCCATCAAAGATGGCCGCGCAGAGCCGAGGAACTGGGAGGCACGGTTTCCATTTCGACGATCCGCTATTGGGAGACAAAGGCTCTGGCCAAGCCAAGCCAAAGGCGGCCTCGACAGCTTCGTTCGTCGGGCCTTATTGCCGACCGTCTTGACCCAGTCGAAAGCCTCATGGTTGCCCTTGCGTTTCGCAGCCCGCGTCATCGTGGCATGCACGGTCGCTCTCTCCCCGACGACACATTTCTGTCGCTTGCGTTCACCCTCGGGATCCGACTTCAATCAGCAACCTTCGAGAGGTCCCCACCGCCTGCGGACGCAGAAAATCTCCTCTACCGCTCAAAGAACGACTTTTTCATGCGTCTAAGAAGCAAAATGCGTAAATTCATGACCGGCGTATATCGTATATATACAGAAGCTTGGGGATGCTCGCTCCTCAGGGAATTTTCGGATGAATCCTGATGCAAGGCTGTCGAGCGGCGTGGATCAACCCACATAAAATGTTCTCCTCTCGGCCAGCGCTATGCTCGCTGGGGCGCGCAACCGGCCTCTGCTGGTCGCGCGACTTCGACTTCCGCGTGCGTTGCAAGAAATAGCCGCCGCCCCGTTTCACGCAGTGCGCCAACTTAGGAACTCAAGCGATGGCGGCGCGGGCGAATTCGCAGGTTCATGGAAGCAGCGGATCGATCTTACCCGCGAATGCATATCCTCCTCCTGATGGCGGTCATAAAGACGAGGACCCCGAATTGTTATATTCCGCGACGCTTAAACGGCTCGAATGCCAATTACCTAAATCAGAAATGGGGGCAGATGCGAGCGGGATTCGCGACGTCGAGTTGATGAGCGGCGCCGACGGGCTGTTATTGCGATTGCGTTCAAGTCACACTGAAGATGGAGTCCCCCTGTTGGAAGAGAGACGAGTCGGCCCGAGAAACCTATTCCGCGATGGGGAGGCCGGAATTTGTAGACTCATTTTCATCTTTCATCTCGCAGGGAAACGCGAGATTGAGCTCGGTCATTCGGAGTGGCACGAGCTGAACCAGCCAACCTTCGCAGTATATTATCAACCGGAAGACGCCATCCCAAATCAGAGAATACGAACCCGTGACAAGACGCAAAGCGCGATCTTTGTCGACCTCTGGACAAGCCGCCCGTCGCGCGCGCTTTGTGAGGCTCTTCGGCGTCTGGCGAATTGCCCCCCGCGGCAGTCTGGAGCCAAGTGGGTTGAGCAGCCTCTGAACTCGGCCATGGAGCAGGCCGCATACCAAATGCTCAGCCCAGCCATCCATAAACGTTGGCGTCGCGAATTTCTAACGCTCAAGGCGGTCGAATTGCTCTACCTCGGCCTTGACGCGATGCTTCCGAGTGTCGAAGGGCCTGAATTGATGGACGAAGCACTCCCAGCCAAGATTCTTCGCGCCCGGAGTATGCTCGACAATACTCTGCAGAGCCCGCCCTCGCCGTCCGATCTCGCCCGGCTGGTCGGTCTTCCCACCACTACGTTTTCAGCTGCTTTTCGCGATCTGACGGGCATGGCTGTCCCTCAATATCTCAACCGCCGACGGATACATAAGGCGCGCATGCTAATTGAGAATACAACCATGCCGCTAAAGCAGATAGCGTTCGAAACCGGCTACAATCATTCATCGAATCTTTGTCTCGCGCTTAAGCGCCGATTTGGCAAAACAGCACGCGAGATGCGCATGCGACACTCCGGTCGTTTGTGCGTTTAGAAGAGGCTTGTCTCGGGAGACGGGGCGCTGCTTAAGCAGCTCTCGCCACCTTCTTACCGGAGGCGCAAACATTTCAGTCAATCTTCTCCGAGGTAGATAACGTGAAAAAAATCGGTATGATCGGCGGTCTAAGCTGGGTATCGACTGCCGAGTACTACAAGCGTATCAACGAGATAACTCGGTCAAAGGCAGGAGGCGTAACATCGGCCCGGATTGTGCTGGAGAGCGTAAATCGACAAGAGTACGTCACCGCAGTTATCGACCGCAACGATGAAGTTGCGGCTTGCAGGCAGATTGCGCAGTCCGCCAGCATGCTTCAAGCGGCCGGAGCCGACTTCATTATTATTGCCTGCAATGACGTCCACAGGTTTGTCCCTGTGATCCAGCCGATGATCAACATACCTTTCCTACATATTGCGCAGGTAACCGCCGAAGCTGTCAAAGCGAGGGGCTTGAAGCGCGTGGCTATTTTAGGTGTTCGAAAGACGATGGAATGCGATTTTTATCCGAAAATCTTCGCTCAGAATGGATTGGACGCCATCATTCCCAGCGAGCCCCAAAGAAAAATTATTCACGATAGCATCTACGAGGAGCTCGTACACAATCGCTTTCTCGATGCTACGCGTGAAAGATATCAGTCTATTATCGCGGACTTAGCAGCAAGAGGCGCAGATAGCGTTGCGCTCGCTTGTACGGAGATTCCCTTGCTTTTAAGCCAGGAGCAATCCCCATTGCCTGCGTTCTCTACGACTGAATTGCATTGCCAGTCAGCAGTGGCGCATGCGCTCGCGGGTCAATCCTTCTCCGCCAGTGTCAACGAGAGCCGTCAATAGCAGACGTGCAGGTCCCGGACCATTGATATCAGGGGGCACCTATAGCCCCACTATCCTCTCGGTAGGACCCCTGAACCATCTGGTTCAGTCAGCTTGGTGCCCATTTTGAAATTTTCGATTACACCGCAATGGTTTGGAGGAAGTGCGTCCACGAGACGGCAAACTCGGAGCTTGATCGAACTATACGCGGGCTCGTTGAGGCCTTGCTGGACGCCTGTAGGTCAAATCCTACTGAGTGGGGGACTTTTTGCGGGCCGAGAAGCCAAGCTTCAAACTATGCGTGCTGGCTACGATCGGGAGGTCGAGCGACGGCGAGGGCAGTGGGTAAACTATGAGACCGCGGTCCCAATCTCAACGGACTCCCGACCCCATTCGCATTTCTGCATCGACCGTTGCCCATTGTGCTTTCTGCGCAGGTTTACTGTTCGCAGGGCGCACAAAAAGCAGTTTTTGATCTCGGCGCCTAAGCTACTTTTTGAAAGTCAAGATGGCGACGTTGCGCTATCCGAGTCGCTAGCCGCATTGGCTGAGCGTAAGGAGATAAAATTGAAACGCCAACACGGATCCACCAAGCGCTCGATCAGGTGCCGAGTACCCGGGGCTGTGCCAGCATGAAGCCGCCCCCGCGCTCCACAAGTCGCCGTGCTCGAAGGGGGCTTCGCGCCGAATCTAGTAATCCCACCCGCATTTGCATTCGCGCGTAACTTCATGATTTTTATGTCCTGAAGACGAGAGGAGACAGGCATGGGCACTTTCACACGTCGCGAAGTCTTGCAAGGGGGGCTCGCGGTTGCCGGATCGCTCGCCGCGCCCCGAATCGCGCTGGGCCAGCGGTTTGCCGGCAAGGTCATCAAGACAGCTGGAAACATCACCGTCTTTGACCCTGTTCTAAGTACGGCAAACGCGACTTGGCAGCACGCGTTCATGGTCTACGACACGCTATTCGGCGTAGACTCGCAGCAAGTGCCACGGCCGCAAATGGTTGGCAAGTACGGACAGTCCGACGACAAGTTGACATGGACGTTCGAACTGCGCGACGGACTTCGATTCCATGATGGTACCGAGGTGACAACGGCCGACGTCATTCCCTCGATCCGCCGCTGGGGTGCGCGAGCCGACTGGGGTCCGAACTTGATGGAGCAAGTGAAGGATATCTCAGCTAAGGATAGGAGAACCTTCACTATCCGGCTGAAGGAACGAGATGGCCTCGTCCTTGATGCGCTTGGCAGGTTGTGTTTCATCATGCGCAAAAAGGAGGCGGAGACCGACCCGGGCCAGAAGATTGATACAATCGTCGGCTCCGGGCCCTTCAAATTCAATGCAGGCGAGACCAAGTCGGGCTCGCAGTATGTATACGACAGGAATCCCAACTACGTGCCGCGTAGCGAAGCGCCCAGCGGTTTTGCCGGTGGCAAGGTCGTCAACGTCGATCGCGTCATGTACGTCAACATTCCGGATGCGCAGACCGCCCTCGCCGCTCTGCAAGCTGGCGAGATCGATTTTTATAGTGATCCGCCGATCGACGCGCTAGATCAGCTCACCCAAAGCAAAGACCTGAAGCTCGAGGTGCTCAATTCCCCCGGGACTATCGGCTGGATCCAATTCAATTGCCTTCAGCCACCGTTTGACAACGTCAAGTGCCGACAGGCGATGTTGCACATCGTCAAGCAGATCGACTATCTCAAGGCCAGCTTCGCCCACCCCAACTACTACAAGCCCTGCGCTTCGTACTTTGGCTGTGACGTCCCGATGGAGAACGATGCCAATACCTCCTGGTTCAAGACCGCCCCCGATTATGCCCACGCAAAGCAACTCCTAAAAGAAGGCGGTTATGACGGGCGCCCGGTCGTCTTGCTGCAGTCAGTGGACTGGTACGTGACCAAGAACTCAGCGGAGATCCTCGCCCAGCAGATGCGCAGCGCTGGTATCAACGTGGAAATGGCGGCGGTCGACTGGGCCGCTTTGGAGCAGCGTCGCAATAGCAAGGGACCGCCTCATCAAGGGGGGTGGAATCTCTTTGTGACCGCAAGCTCTGCCGCGGATTACGGCAGCCCGGCTGCGAGCTATTATAAGGCTGACGGCACGTGGTATGGTTGGCCGACCAATTCTACGCATGAGGAGCTGCGTAGAAAATGGTTACAAGCCGATACCATCGAGGAGCGCAAGAGGATCGCAAGAGACCTCCAGGCGAACGCTTGGACGTTCGTGCCGCACGTCAATTTCGGGCAATGGGTTCAGCCGGTAGTGATGCGCAACAACATCCACAATGCCATGCCGGGCCCATTTCAATGGTTTAGGGTCTGGTGGGGCGTCGACAAAGCGTGACCTCAACTACCAGGCATCACCCAGTGGAGGAGCTATTCGTGAATACTCATCTCAACACTGAACCGTATGGACCTCCTCCGAAAGCTGTGCCTGCGGAGATCGCGGGTCGTGTCGAGCGATTGCGATCGGAGATGGAGAATGTCTCCGTCGATCTGATGGTGCTTACCTCAAAAGCGAACATTGAATATTTTTCGGGCTGGCGAAACGGTGGAGACCGCACGCGCCCCTCATTGCTGCTAATCGGACGATCAGGGGTAGGCCTCGTCGCACCTCGAATGTACGAGTCGCTTATCGGTCCCATGGAGTTCCATTGCGAGACACATTTATACAGTGGGTTTGTTGCAGAATCGACGGAAATGGCTTTAGCAGCCTCCCAATCAATCGAGGGCAAGGCAGCGAAGATCGGCTTGGACTACGGCCAGGATCACGCAGGTGCGGGGTCACTGCCTTTGGTAGAGGGACTCGCACGAAATGCCAGCGTCGTCGAAGCGGGAAACATCATCTGGAATGTCCGCGTCATCAAGAGTGCCTTCGAACTCCAATTGATACGTGCTTCACTGGACATCGCCAATCGGGCATTCGACAACGTTCTGCGATGCGCTAGGCCCGGGGTCAGCGAAATATCCTTATACCACGAACTCCAGTTCGAGCTCATCAAAAATGGCGCTGACAAGATCGAGCCGTTCCCAGTGATCTTCGGTCACAACTCTTTTGCCTATGCCCGCAAGCCCACAGAGCGGCGCCTCGAAATTGGCGATTACATCTGGACGGATTTTTATCATTCGTATGGCGGCTATGCGGCCGACCGCAATAGAATTGCTCGAGCAGGCGTACCGAGTGCCATCGAGCAGGATACCTACACAGCCGTGCGCCACGTCACCCATGAGGTCTGTCGGAGCATTAGAGCCGGCTCTACATGTGGGGACGCCTATGAGCTGTTTGCAAACCTTTGGAAGTCTGCTGGGCTCACCAAGCCGTTCGGCGCGGGTCGGATCGGCCACGGCAGCGGGCTGGACTTCACCGAGCCGCCGTCAATCGCGCCCAGCAGCACCGAGGTAATCAAGCCTGGGATGGTGCTGCACGTGGAACCGAAGCTCGAAAGCGAGCATGGAGTCTTCCAGTTCGAAGAGGTCATTTGTGTTGGCGCGGACCAGAATGAATTCCTCAGCGTTCTTTCACCGGCGGAACTTCCGATAATCGCGTCGTGAGCAATCGGCCAGTGAGAAACTCGACCTAAGCCCGTGAGGAGGATGTTTCAATGAACGATGCTACGACTTCCTTGTTTTCACCCGATTGGTCCATGCTCTCACTCGCGGAAAAGGATCCATTCCCAGTCTACGATGAATTGCGAAGCAGGGGGGATGTTGTATGGGATCCAGGCATGCGGTGCTGGCTAATCCTTAGTTACGAGCTCTGCAAGGTAATTGAGTCGGATGAAAGTTCGTATGGAGGAGGGGGAGATACAGGCTCGGCTGCACTGTCGCACGAAATCAGGGGCGGGAGAGTCTCTGTAACCCAATTGACCGGTGAAGAGCACGCGCGTTTGCGTCCGCTCTACCTTAAGGTCCTCAGCCCATCGGCGATGACGCAATACCGAACTGAGCATGTGTTGCCTATCGTCAACGATGCTATAGATCAGATTCAGGCGCGAGGGAGCGCCGAGTTGGTTTCAGAATTCGCTTTTGTGGTACCGTCCCGTGTTATGGCGTCATTGTTTGGACTCCCCTGGAGGGACGACGAACTCATCAGCACCATTGCCAAATGCCATCGGAATGTTGTGGCCTGGGCTTACGACCAGCGCAGCGAAGACAAGATCGGGCAAGGCAAGATGGCCTCTGTCGAACTTAGCAATATTTTCCGTCCACTCATCGTTAAGCGTCGCGAGACGTCTGGCGATGATCTAATAAGTCAACTCTGGACCCTTGTCCCTCAATATTGGGCTAACGTCGAAGTTGGAGACGTTCTCTCGATCGTCAGGGACATTGCAATCGCCTCAGGAGAAACGACAACGAATGCCATTGCGAATGCCATATATCTTTATCTGACGAACGCCAGCGCGCGAGAAGCTGTGAAGGGGCAGGAGGGTGCCCTCAACGCGCTTGTAGAGGAGAGCTTGCGTCTCCTCGGGTCGATCCAGTTCCGGTTTCGCACGGCGAATATCGACGTATCGCTAGCGGGGGTGAAAATAAAGAGAGGCGACAACATCTGCATGGTGCACGCGGCAGCAAATCGTGATCGAAGTCGATATTTGCACCCGCATATGGTTGACTTAGCGAGAAAGCGACCCACCGATCATCTTGCATTTAGCGTCGGGCCGCGAATGTGTCCGGGGCTGCATTTGGCAAGACTCATGATCAGGGAGTGTCTGAAGAGCCTCATTGCCCGATTGCCGGAAGTGCGTTTGGATGACAAGAGAGGGCCGCCGCGGTTTCGTGGTTTCTCTCATCGTTCTTTCGGTCCACTGCACGTGGTTTGCTAAGGACGTGACATGAGACTGACGATTGTTAACCGAAATGGTCAGAAGATTGAGCTCAAGGATGTGTCAGCATCTACATTGATGCGCGCAATTTGCGACGCCGGATTGGATCTAGCAGCTCAGTGCGGCGGTTGCGCATCGTGTGGTACTTGCCATGTGTACGTCGAGGAGGCCTCACTCAGTAAGCTCAAACCCGCAGACGAAAACGAAGATGCCATGTTGGATATCGCTCCCGAGCGGCGCCTAAACTCGCGGCTTGCCTGTCAGATCCCGCTCTCTGACGAGTTGGACAGCCTGACTGTCACGCTTGCGCCAGGCTCCGGTCTTGACGACGCGTAGCAGTCACCCTGTTTGAGGTGCCCAATCCGCTGCGCGGGAACCCTGTTCTTGGTGCAATGGAGTCCATACCTGTCGTGGATGGTCTTTATCGCTTTCACCGGGGCTCGAAGTGGCAGTCGCTACTGATCGTGGAACTCATAATTCTGAGGCCCAGAAGCCCCGCTCATTCGGTCAATCAATGCGACAGCGACAAGGCCTGAACTGCATCTAGCTACAACGCTGGCCAGATCGTCGGCATCCCGGCGACCAAGAGTAGGGCTGGCACTTGCGCATAACCGAGTGCGTCTATCCCCATGCAGTCAAACGCGATCTCGTGCAGTACGTGATAGCGCTTAACGGATCGGGCGGGATCAACGTGATGCGTCAGAGCCTTGAGCACCTATCAATTCGGCTGGAGCGAAACATAATCATCGGTTCGGTTGTTGGAAGAGGGCCACCATCACGGTTGACCAAAGAGGCGCGAAGGCGTCGAGATGAGCGCTCGAGTCTGCGGAATTCCTCGCTTTGCAGGCACTTCGTTGTTAAGTGCGCTTGCACAGTCCATCGTATTGATGGGCTAGCTGCTTGCTCCGCCAGTAAGTGAAGGGAGGCTTGATGGGCCCGACGAATTCGTGCGCACCAACTCGGGAGTGATCCGCGCGGACACGAGGTGAACAATATGATAGAGCCTCTCTTCTACTATTGCTTGAACCTCTGCTTGGCACTTTGCGCAAGGCTGACGCCTCAATGATCGTCCTGGTCACGCTTTTCGCGCGGTGGGGCATTATAGCAGGTGTCCTAATCCATATTCCAATCAATTGCCATACATAGCAGGAAGCGTCTGCCAAGCCGTCAAGGGACTGCTCAGCGAAGACATCGCTGCGTATCGGAACAGCGTCAACGGCGGACTTAGGGCGGTGTTGCCGGGTTCGTTTCAGCAATTGTCGAGACATTCCTTTTTCGAGCGGTGGCGGTTAGGCTACTGCCGGCTATTCGTCATACTTCGACAGATGGGCGAGAGCCCTAAGGGATCAATCGGACCTCCCGGCTTTGTCGTGAAGGAAGGGCTCACCATCCGCAAGCGGCGGGCTTGCCGCAAAGCTGTGGGACCCGTGCCTCGGTCTTGACCGAGGCGAGGCCAAACTGGTCGCTGGACTTCGTCCACGACTAGTTCGCCACCGGCCCGCGCTTCCCCATCAAAATCGTCGACAGGGCACTAAGGAAAGCCTGGGCACCATTCTAGAGACGTCGATCTCAGGACGGCGCGTCGCCTGCGGCGGCGAGGCCGAGGTGCCCTACGAGCTCTGTGTAGGTCGCAGCGAAACCGCAATGGCGCTCTTGTGCGCCGCGTTCTTCGGTTTGTCCCTAGCGCATCGGGTATCGGGTGATGCACTACATGCCAGCCACGAAGGCCACTTGGGCGGCCTATCAGAGGCGGTAGGTTACAATGTCATCCCATTCTGATGGTATCGTCGTCGGATTTGGCCTCGAAAAGGCTTCTATCCAACGAAAACCCTGGGAGGGAGGCTTAAAAAGATGCTTGCCTGCCACTTCCGGCATCAACGCGAGGGCAAAGTATGACTACGACCACTACGGCCGCGCCGCGCTATGGCGACTTCAGCAACATGGCCAAGCACTATCACAAGTTGGCACCGAGTTACGCCATGTCAGTCCTGCGCTGCTTGAAATCGCATGTCTGTGATGGCCAAGAGAGTTTTTGTGTTGCAGACGTCGGTGCTGGCACGGGCACGCTCGCTCTTCAGCTGTCCGACCTAGGTTTCACTGGCTACGCGGTCGAGCCCAATGACGCAATGCGTGAACAAGGACAAAGCTGGCTTCGCGCTGAGCATGGATTTCGCTGGCTCGCCGGCAGTGCCGAAATGACGTTGCTAACGGACGCAAGCGTCGATTGGATCTGCATGGGGACAGCCTTCCATTGCGTCGATCCCCAACGGACGCTTTCTGAATTTGACCGCGTGCTTCGACCGGGTGGATTTTTCACGGCTATCTGGAACCTCTGCGACGATAATCTTCGTCACAGCATTGAAGAACGCATTGAAGAGATCGAGCCTGGCCTCGAACGTGCCTACAGATGCGCCTTGCGTGTGATGGACAATGTTGAAGGCATTCTCCTTAAGTCAGGCCAGTTTGGCGATTGTCTTCAGATCGAATCCACGATTTTCGAACAGCAAACACGCGGTCAGACGATGGAGGGGTGGAACTGCAATCATGACATCGTCAGCCAAGTCAGTCCAGCTCGCTGGCAAGAGATTCTTGCCGTAATCGAAGACATGCTTCCTTCCGAATCCTTCACGAGGCGATTCCGCACCAGATCCTGGACCGTGAGAAAACTCTCGAGGAACTGAATGTCTTAGGAAGATCTAAATCGGATTAATCGTAATGCCACATATGGATGGTCTCGCGACACTAGAATGGTCATTACGGGAATCGATGCTGGAAGGATGCTTCTCCATCATCAGCCAAGAGATCAGCATTGCTTCCTCATGGTCAGGATCGGCGAGCAGGATGACGTCGACCCTATCTTATCGCTACAGCGAGCGGTCCAGCCTCTCTGACTTTTGCCGGTCGCCGTCCGATCTGATCATCCCACACTGATGACCGCTCGGTCGTCCGACCGGCCAGCGACGCGGCCAACTGTCCGCGCTGCCGTTCAGGAGCGCTTTAGCCCTCCAAGCCGGCTTCTAAACAGTCCTTTACATCGAACCCTATATTTCTCGCCCTGGCAGGCACTGTGTCACTGTGTCTCGTGGTCACTGAAACGATGGTGAGTAGCTCGGGTGCTAGGGTCCTGAACCGGAAGTTCGACATGATTGAGCCATGACGAACTGGTCGGGGTCAGGTGCACATGCCAACGTGGGCCGTTTGGCCAGCCATTTCCGTATCAGCGGGGTCTGTGCGTGGCATAGTTATCCATGACGAGATGCACGTCGAGCTCGCGCGGCATGGCGGCCTCGATCTCGTCTAGGAACTTGCGCAACTCGGCGGCGCGGGTAGCGTCCGTAGCACTTTCCGATGACCCTCCGGTCGCAATGTCGAGGGCTTCGAACAGCGATTTGGTGCCGTGCCTCTTGTAGTCATGGCTCCTTCGGCCGGCTGGCCGGGACGCATCGGCAGCATCGGCTGACTCCAGTCCAGCGCCTGGATTTGCGATTTCTCGTCCAAGACAGAACGATGGCGTGCTCGGGTTGCGAGACGTAAAGGCCGACGTCGTCGCGCACCTTGGTCACAAATTCGGATTTGTCGAGAGCTTGGACGCGTCCAGTCGGCGCGGCTGCAGCCCGAAGGCCCGCCAGATGCGTTGCACCGTCGCGACAGGCCGCTGGCCTTCGCCATGCCGCGAGAACTCCAGTGGGTACCGTTCTCGGGGCAGCTTTCTAGCGTCCGCACGACCACGGCTTCGATTGAGGCATCGCCAATGGTACGCGGCGCCCCGGAACGCGGCTCGTCGTGCATCCCGGCCACGCGCTGCTCCACAGAGCGCCGCCGCCATGTGCCTACTGTCGCCGCTCCAGGCCTGGCTTGTCCGCCACTTCCTTGTTTTGACCGCCGTCCGCGCAGGTCAGTACGATCCGGGCTCTCAGAGCCAGCGCCTGCGCCGTCTTCGGGCGCATCGGATCGTGTCCCATTGCGTGGTGTAGCAGGCGGCGGGTCACCGCGTTCACCGGCCAGGGCCGGGCAGGTCAGCTGGCAATAGCCGGAAGGCTGACGGTGGGATCATCGCTCAAGGGCGCGATGGTTTCCAGCGTCATGTAGCGGGCACGCTGGACGGCCCATTCATCGTTCTGTTCGAGCAGGATCGCGCCGATGAGGCGGACGATGGCGTCTTCGTTGGGGAAGATGCCGATGACCTCGGTGCGCCGCTTGATCTCACCATTGAGGCGTTCGATCGGATTGGTCGAGTGTAGCTTGGTCCGGTGCTGCGGCGGGAACGTCATGTAGGCGAGCACGTCGGTCTCGGCCTCGTCGAGGAAGCCGGCAAGCTTTGGCAGCTTGGGACGAAGCTGGTCGGCGACCTTGCGCCACTGTGTCTTTGCGGCCTCGGCATCCTCTTGGGCAAAGGCGGTGGCGATGAAGGCGGAGACGACGCGCCGTCCGCTCTTGCCGGCATGTGCCAGCGCGTTGCGCATGAAGTGGACGCGGCAGCGCTGCCAGGAGGCATTGAGCACCTTGGCTACGGTGGCCTTGATGCCCTCATGGGCGTCGGAGACGACCAGCTTGACGCCACGCAGGCCGCGGCGGGCGAGTTTGCGAAGGAACGCGGTCCAGAACGTCTCGGCCTCGGATGGGCCGATGTCCATGCCGAGAACCTCGCGCCGACCGTCGCTGTTGACGCCGACCGCGACGATCACCGCGACAGAGACGATGCGGCCGTTCTGACGCACCTTCACATACGTGGCGTCGATCCACAGATATGGCCAGTCGCCCTCGATCGGCCGGGCGAGAAAGGCCTTCACCTTCTCGTCGATCTCTCCGCACAGCCGGCTCACCTGGCTCTTGGAGATGCCGCTCATTCCCATCGCCTGGACGAGATCGTCCACCGAACGGGTCGAGACGCCCTGCACATAGGCTTCCTGCACCACGGCGGTCAGAGCCTTCTCGGCCATGCGGCGCGGCTCCAGAAAGCCCGGAAAGTAGGAGCCCTTGCGCAGCTTGGGGATGCGCAACTCGACCGCCCCGGCGCGGGTCTCCCAGATCCGGTCGCGGTCGCGGTAGCCGTTGCGCTGGGCCAGACGTTCGGGGTTCTTCTCGCCGTAGGCGGCCCCGGTCTGGCCTTCGACTTCCAGCTCCATCAGCCGCTGGGCTGCAAAGCCGATCATCTCACGCAACAGATCGGCATCAGGGGTCTTCTCCACGAGCGTGCGCAGGTTCATCATGTCGTCGGTCATCGGTGGTTCCTCGGTTGCGTTGGCGTGTCGCAACCCGATCCTACCGGAGAACTGCCGGTGACCACCGCAAAGCCGCCCGCCCGCTACGGCGCTATTTGAGGGCGCGCGTCCGGGCGGCTTTGCTCTACCGAACTACACCACTACTGGGGAGTACGTCATGCCAAGCTGGTGATTGCTTGTGGGTGCAAGTCCCATCCGGCCAAAGCTGTAGCAAGCAGGCCGGGACCGAGTCTTGCGGGCGTCGCGGCAACGCGGGGTCCGAAGTGTAGACAGGAGCCATGCGGGGTGCGGGAATGAGCCTCGAAAGGTGGATGTTCGCGGAGGCCGAGTGTGTTCCCTAAGCACGAAGGCAGCATGAGCATCGTCGATATGCAAGACGATGTCGCTCCGTCGGGGTCGATGGCCGCATCACGCATGGAAGGTAAACATCGGAACATGAGAGGCCCGACCGGGTCCGCTGGATTGGTCTCCAGCGGGGGACAGCGGCAAGGCACTGCCGGAGCCGCTGACCGAGCTGAGGTCGGGAGTCGGACTGGTTCATAGTACCTGTGAAATCGTCGAAGGTAACGAGACGCATGGAGGGAAGGGACCAGCCCGAGGGGAGCCTGCGCGAGGAGGCCAGGGTCCGGACGCAGAGCCGGATTGCCTTGCTGCCAAACCTCGAGCGGGTGAACGCGGCGGCCAAGCAGGCTGTGCGTGTTCCAGCCGATCGTGATCACCGATTCCAGGCCATCGTGATCACCCATTCCAGAGCATCGTGATCATCGTTTCCAGCCGATCGTGATCGCTATTTCCAGCGATCATGATCGGGGGCAACGGGGAGGCGCGCACCGCTGACAGTCTGCAACCCGGCTACCTTGGTCTTTTGCCCAACCGCAGAGGATCGAGATGCCGACAGAGAGACTGTCCATGCGCCACATTCGTGAAGTTCTACGCCTGCACTACAGCGTCGGCATGTCGCAACGCGCCGTTGCCCGCAGCCTCGGCTTGGCCCAAGGCACGGTCAGCAAGTACCTCAACCGCGCCCGCCGCGCCGGCCTGACCTGGCCGTTGCGGCCAGAGCTGGATGACGATGTCCGGCTCGAGAACCGCCTGTATCCGCCACCCTCTGATCGGCCCAGCGACGAACGTCCGCAGCCGGATTGGGCGCTCGTGCATCGCGAGCTGCGGCGCCCGAACGTCACGCTGATGCTGTTGTGGGAGGAGTATTGCGACGCAAGCTCCGACAGCTTCAGCTACTCATGGTTCTGCGAACGCTACAAGGAATGGGCCGGCCGCCTCAAGCCGACCCTGCGCCAGGTTCATGTCGCCGGCGAGAAGCTGTTCGTCGACTATTCCGGCCACACGATGGAGGTGGTTGACGGGCTCACGGGTGAGGTGCGCAGCACGCAGATCTTCGTCGCCGTGCTCGGCGCCTCGAACTACACCTACGCCGAGGCCAGCCTCAGCCAGAGCCTGCCGGACTGGATCGCCTCGCACGTTCGGGCCTTTGCCTTTTTCGGCGGCGTGGCCCGGCAGACGGTGAGCGACAATCTGAAGGCCGGTATCACCCGGGCTTGCTTCCACGAGCCGATGGTCAACCGGACCTATGCCGATCTCGCCCGCCATTACCGCACCGCCATCGTTCCAGCGCGGCCGTATCGGCCGCGCGACAAAGCCAAGGTCGAAGTCGGGGTCCAAATCGTCGGGCGATGGATTCTGGCGCGCTTGCGCAACCGCCGCTTCTTCTCGCTCGCCGCCCTCAACGAGGCGATCTACGCGCTCCTTGTCGAGTTGAACGATCGACCTCTCCGGAGCTGGGGGCGAAGTCGGCGCGAACTGTTTCAGGAGCTCGATCATCCGGCGCTCACCCCCTTGCCGGATGAACCGTACGAGTATGCCGAGTGGAAGCGCTGCCGGGTCAACCTCGATTATCACGTCGAGATCGCCAAGCATTACTACAGCGTCCCTCACAACCTCGTTCATCAGGAGGTTGAGGCCCGCATCACCCAAAAGACCGTCGAGATATTTCTCCGCGGCAAGCGGGTGGCGTCGCATCTGCGCAGCACCTTGCCACATCGCCCGACCACGATTCCCGAGCATATGCCGAGCTCACATCGCCGCTATCGCGACTGGACCCTTGAGCGCATTCGTTCGGAAGCCGCCAAGGTCGGTCCCGATGCCCAGACGCTGATCGACGTCATCCTGCGATCGCGGCCACATCCGGAACAGGGCTTCCGCTCGGCCATCGGCATTCTCGGGCTGGTCAAGCGCTATGGCCAGGAGCGCGTCGACGCCGCCTGCGCCCGTGCCCTTCTGCTCAACGCCCGTTCCTACAAATCGGTCGCCGCCATCCTCAAGAACGGCACCGACAGAACCGCTCCTCCCACCGAGGAGGCGCCCATCCTCTTCCACGCCAACATCCGTGGCCGCAGCTACTACAACTGATCAGGAGATCATCGTGCTCATTCACCCCACTGTCGATCGCTTGCGCGCCCTCGGCCTCGCCGCCATGGCCGATACCCTCGTCGAACTGCAGAACAATCCCGAGGCGGCCGAGATGCCGCACCCCGATTGGCTCGGCCTCCTCGTCGATCGCGAGGTCACCGCCCGCGACAACCGCCGCCTCATGCGGCGCTTGACCAGTGCCAAGCTCCGTCAAACTGCCGCTATCGAGAACGTCGACTATCGCACCGCCCGCGGCCTCGACCGTTCGCTCTTCCAGACCCTCGCTACCTGCCAATGGATCCGTGATGCCAACCACCTGGTCATTGTGGGACCAACCGGCACCGGCAAGTCCTGGCTTGCCTGCGCGCTCGGCAACAAAGCCTGCCGCGACGGCTTCTCCGTCCTCTACAAGCGGGCATCCCGCCTGTTCGCCGATCTCGCCCAGGCGCGTGGCGAAGGCCGTCTGGCGCGACTGATCGCCGCGCTTGAGCGTGTCAATCTCCTCATCCTCGACGACTGGGGACCTGAACCGCTCACCGCCGACCAGCGTCGCGATCTGCTGGAGATCGTCGATGACCGCTACGACAAGGGATCCTTATTGATCACAAGTCAGGTCCCCGTGTCGCAATGGCATGACGTCATTGCCGATCCCACCCTCGGCGATGCGATATTGGATCGCATCATTCACAATGCCCACCGCCTCGAGCTCAAAGGCGACAGCCTGCGCCGGCAGGCCAGCGAAAGGAAAAAGACGTGACTACCTCACGCGCGATCGTCCCGCCGGCCCACAGGCCCCTCCCGCGCGCGTCGCTCCGTCGCTCGTGGGGCACTCCGCGCCGCGCACGGGGCCCTCCCATGGACCGCCGAGACGATCTCCAAGCCAGCCCACCAGCCTTGACGAGGAGACCATTTCCAGCACACTTTAAAATCGTCAGTCGTGTTCGTCTCCACTGATCACGATCATCTGGAATCCGTGATCACCATCGCCTGGAACACCTGATCACCATCCCTGGAATGCGCAGGCTGCCCAAACCCGGTTCACGGCCCTGCTGCACCATGTCGACGAAGCCGCTCTTCTTCGGGCGTTTCGACGACAAAAGCGGCAGGCCAGCGCGGGGGTCGATGGGGTGACAGTGGCGAAGTACGAAGAGGGGCTCACGGATAACATCCGCGACCTCTGCGGACGGGTTCACACTGGTCGTTATCGGCCACAGCCGGTGCGGCGAGTCTACATCCCCAAAGCCGATGGCGGTAAGCGGCCTCTCGGTGTGCCGGCGCTAGAGGACAAGATTGTCCAAAGCGCGGTGGCCGAGGTGCTGAGCGCCGTCTACGAGGCCGACTTCCTCGGGTTCTCCTACGGCTTCCGGCCGGGGCGGAATCCTCATATGGCGCTTGATGCCCTGCATACGGCGATCATGAGTCCGCATGTGAACTGGGTGCTCGATGCCGACATACGCAGCTTCTTCGACTCGGTTGACCACGAGTGGTTGTTGCGGATGGTGGCGCACAGGATCGCCGATCCTCGCATCTTGCAGCTCATCGGGCTGTGGTTGCGGGCTGGTGTTCTTGAGAGCGGCGAGAAGCAAGAGACAGACAGGGGCACGCCGCAAGGGGCGGGCATCAGCCCGCTCCTTGCCAACATCTTCCTGCACTACATCCTCGATCTCTGGACCCAGAAATGGCGTCGTCGCCGTGCACGCGGTCGCATCGTGATCGTGCGTCGACTTCGTCATGGGCTTCGAGAGCAAGGCAGATGCACGGGAAATGCTCTTGGCCCTCAAGGCGCGGCTGGCCAGCTTCGGCCTGATGCTCCATGAGGACAAGACGCGGCTGATCGAGTTTGGCCGGTTCGCGGCCCTCTCGCGTCAGCGGCGCGGCGAGCGGCGGCCAGAGACCTTCGCCTTCCTCGGCTTCACCCACTACTGTGGGCGGACCCGGGATGGCCGGTTCATCGTGAAGCACAAGACGGAAGGGAAACGCCTGACGCGCAAGCTGACGGCGTTGCGCCAGGAGGCCTGGCGGTTCATGCACGCGCCACTGGCCACGCAGCACCAGCGGTTCGCCGCCGTGTTGCGCGGGCACTACGGCTACTATGGCAGGCCGCACAACTATCCAGCGCTCAACGGCTTCTACCGGGAAGTGCGTCGGACCTGGCTGCGCTGTCTGAGACGGCGTAGCCAGAAAAGTCGGCGCATGGCCTGGCCGGAGTTCGAGACCCTGACGGCACGCTTCCGCCTGCCTACTCCACGTATCACTCGCACTTGGGCGCAGGCGCGGATATGACGCGGGTTACCCTCGGGAAGAGCCGGGTGCGGGAAAGCCGCCCGCCCGGATCTGTGAGGGCAAAGCCGAATGGCCGAGCTACTCGACCACGACCGCGCATCGCCAGCGACTGAAGTTCGGCACGCTCATCATCGCTCAATATCAGGGGCGCAAGTCGCTGGACCGCAATCACATCCTCCGTCGCTGTTCCAGCCCCCATTTCTGGCACGGCGACGCGAATCTATTGCACAATCGACGATTGCAAACTTATGACTCGGAACACTGGCTCTAACCCCGCTCGGAATCGGAATCATCATCGTCGCAAGAGCTCAAGGACTGCTGCAGAGCCTCAACGTCTACGTCACGGTCAACCCGAACGCGACACCCGCCCGCAAGTTCGATCTCGATGGTTCCGACCCTTGCGCGCGCTGCGCAGGGCGGAAGACGTCGGTTGCGGTGCGCTGATCGAGACCGGTGCTGCCGCTGGCGTGATCTCAACCGCAACGAGCGCCTGCCATCCCCGCAAGAGCGCCATATCGGTTCTGGTCCAGGTCTCGTCGATGAAGACCAACCGCTCAGCTTCGACGCAACCTTGATACTTTGTCCACTGGGCTCGCCGCCGCACCACCTCGGCTCGATCGCGTTCGCCAGCCGCCACGCTTTATTTGCTGAGCTTCTCGGCATGAACGAAGTCCCACACCGAGTGGTAGTCGACCTTCAGGCCGCGTCCGGCAACGAGTCCTGCTCCGTCGCGACAGCCAGACCGCGTGCTCTCCCGAAACCGGCCTCGGTTTATGACCGCCCATCTGGCCTGGCTCAACGCTGCCGGTCTCCTCGACCCGCTGCACCAGCCAATGGCTGTGCTGATCGCGACCCCAAACTGCTTGGCGGCCTCATTGCGGGACATCCCGCCCTCAATGGCGGCCCCGACACTGCGGAGATCCAGAGAATAAGGCTCGCCCATCCCATGCTGACCTCCAATCCAGCCAGCATGGTGAATCAGAAATAAGCTCATTTGGGAACCCCAAACCGATTCAACCTAACCCCATCCCGCATTAGCTCTCCGATGGAGCCTTCCACGCAGATTTCCTGTCATCGAAGCCTCAAAAAGCAGTTTTTGATCAGAACGCGTCGGCTACTATAAATTGTATCGAGGGACACGTGTTATCGACGTGCTAGGCGCGGTAATTCACGAGCACGTCCACGTCGCTCTCGATTAGGATGACGTATGGGCCGACGTCAGCGGTTCAGAGCTTCTGCGTGGTCTGGGCCGGCGTTGAACTAGGTCCCTCTTGCGTATGTCATGAGGCTGTGACGATCGCCTATATCCCACACGGCGTCGAGCGAAGCTCGGCGTGGATCGGGAGTGAATCTGAACGTCAAAAGGGGGCGAATATGGCGATTAGAAAGCCGCCAATGTTACGGATCATCCAACTAGACTGCGGGCAAACGACGGAGGACTCTTCGGCGAAAATAGTGGAACGGGGTGCCGTGACGCCGTTCTGGATAATAGTCTCCCTCATTCTAGCAACTACTGCTTCAGAATGCGATTGCCCACGGCGCCACCCCCTCGGCTAACAAAGTCCCGACTCTTGAAGCCGCAAATGGAATCGTTGACGCGGCCAACCGATTAGATGGCCGGGTTCAGCTGATCATTGGAAATTGCGGCTATATGTGGGCGTCCCGAGAATATTTCTACGGAAGAACGTCGACTGCGAGCATTACTAGCGCCGTGGAGTTTGTAAGTCTCGCCCTGAAGATGACTAGCCGGTCGGTCGGTATTATCACATGGGAGGCGGCTTCGCTCATACCACTCATGCAAGACGTTCCCGGTTCGGAGAGGTTGAGCTACGTGAGTGTGAGCGACCTGCCGGAATGGACCAAATCGTGGACGTGCTGGTCGGCGTATGCGAGGCGCCAGACGGCTGGACCAGCGCATGGCAAACCACCTTGCTCATCGCCTGACAGCTGCGTTTCGTGCAGATGGCACATTCAATGACGTCGGCATTCTGGTTATCGAATTTCGTGCCAGACTTCCGTCAGACCATTCGTACTATCACGCCTCTGCCAATCCTCGACCTCATTCAATTCGCCAAAACTGTCCTCGAGTAGACTGACTGAGGCACTCCCGATACGGGCAGTATGAACGACATTCATTCCACTGCAGTCTCCGGGGGGGTCCAATGGGGGGTCTACGATCGCAAGATCGCACAAACAGAACGGCTTCTCAGCACCGACAAAGATAATTGTGGGATGACTCACACCAAGAGCATGCAAGGAGACTATGATGACGACTACCCGGCGCGAATTCGTAGTAACTGCAGCCGCCCTTGCAGCCACGGGCGGCACCGCGCCGCAAGGCGGCGGTCGCAAAATTATCAAGGCTGTTGGAGATGTCCCCGGTTACGACCCGGTCGCGAACTCCGCAGACCCCGTCCAGCAGCACGGCTCCATGATCTACGACACCCTTTTCGGCATAGACGCACAGCAGAATCCGCAGCCGCAAATGGTCGGCAAGTACGGTCTGTCGAACGACAAGCTTACCTGGACGTTTGAACTACGCGATGGGCTCAGATTCCATGATGGCACTGAAGTTACAAGCGCCGATGTCATTCCTTCAATCCGCCGATGGGCCTCCCGCGATGGCTTCGGTCAATCCATGATGAACTATGTGAAGGATATCGCGGCAAAAGACAGCAAGACTTTCACCATCCTGCTCAAGGAGCCATACGGGCTCGTCCCGTTCTCGCTTGCCAAAACGGCCGGGTTGCTCTGCTACGTGATGCGCAAGAAGGAGGCGGAGACAGACCCGAACCAAAAGATCGATACTGTCATAGGCTCCGGGCCATTCAAATTCAATCAGGGCGAGACGAAGCCCGGCACGCAGTACGTTTATGATAAGAACACCCACTACGTGCCGCGGAAGGAGCCGGCGGATGGTTTTTCCGGAGGCAAGGTTGTTAAGGTCGATCGCGTCATTTACATCAACATCCCGGATCAGCAGACCGCCTTGGCTGCCCTGCAAGCGGGCGAGATCGACTACTACGGTGATCCTCCAGCCGACACCCTGAACGAGCTTGCTCAGGACAAGAACCTAAAGCTTCAAGTAATTAATCCTCTCGGCTCAATTGGCGCCATCCGCCTCAACTGCATGCAACCGCCTTTCAATACTGAGAAGTGTCGCCAGGCGATCCTGTACATCGTCAATCAGATCGATTATCTCAAGGCCAACTTTCCTGATCCGAAGTTCTACAGGACCTGCGCATCCTATTTTGCTTGTGGCGGTCCGATGGAGAACGATGCCAATACCTCTTGGTTCAAGACTGCGCCTGACTATTCGAAGGCGAAACAGCTCTTGAAGGAAGGTGGCTACGACGGACGTCCCGTGGTGGTGCTCCAGCCGACGAATTGGTCCTTGGGAAAGAATTCTGCAGAAATCCTCGCCGCGGAGATGCGCCAGGCAGGCATCAACGTGCAGATGGAGCCGCTCGAATTCGGCGCGGTAATGACGCGCCGGGCCAGCAAGGCGCCGCCTAATGAAGGTGGCTGGAACATCTTCATCACCACCGGCAATGTTGGGCTCGTCGGCATTCCGCTTCACCTATTTCATCAAGCCAATGGCGAAAAAGCTTGGTTCGGCTGGCCGAGCGACCCGAAGCTCGAAGATCTGCGCCTAAAATGGGCGGTGGCAGATACGCTCGAAGAGCGCAAAGAGCTCGCTCGCCAAATACAGGAGGATGGCTGGAAGTACGTGCCTCATGTATGGTTTGGACAGTGGACTTCTCCGTCGCTGATGCGGGCGAACATCAAAGGAATGCTGACGCTGCCGGGAATCATCGTTCCGTGGTGGAACGTCGAAAAAACATGAAGAACGGGCTGGTGGTAACGCTCGCATTGAAACCAAAGAGGAGTTGGGGGGCGCCTTGTGGCAAATTCTACGCAATTGAGAGCGGGCGCATACGACTAGCCTCGAGTGGCCACTCTCTCCCGCGGCTCGAGACCCAGATAGAAGCGATCTTTGACGTGGATACGACGGCGAACAACTTGGCCGACCGCTGTTCTGGATGACATCAAGGGGCTGGTGATTCACTGGACACCTCCCTTGCCGAGCAGGTGCCCTAGCAAGGCAAAATGAGATGCCGACGCACATGCACGCGCAAGTCGTTCCCCAATGAGGTATGGGCCTGAAGCAGCCTGAGATCGACAACCCTAAGAGAGCGGATCCTTGTAGATCACCACAATGTATTGAGGGTCTCGGGCTAAAGGACTCTTTCTGTCATAGTGGCATGTGGGGGTTAAGTGAGCAAAGGGTCCAGAGGGCCGAGCAAGCTTTCTGCATGGAAAGGATTCCCGGTTAGTTCCCAGAATTGGTCCCGGAAATCTGCACAGGGCATTAAGTTGAGTTTCGGCCAAGCGGCACGATGAGCCTGCGAATCAGGAGCGACAATGAGCAGAGGAGCACGCCGGAACCACGCGCCGGCCTTCAAGGTCAAGGTGGCGCTTGCCGCGATCAAGGGCGATAGAACGATTGCGCAGATTGCTGAGCAGTTTGACGTCCATCCCAATCGGGTGACCTCGTGGAAGGCGCAGCTTGAGAGCTCCGTGGCTGCTGCGCTCGGTCCGGGGAGCGGCAACGCAACGTCCCATCCGCCGGTCGATGTGAAGTCGCTGCACGCTAAGATCGGCGATCGGCGAGCTGACGCTGGAGAACGATTTTTTTCGAAGGCGCGCTCACCAAGGCGGCATTCCTGAGCGCAAAGCGATGATCGACCGTGAGCATGACCTGCCGATCGAGCGGCTGGCGGAAGCTCTGAACATCAGCCGCTGCAGCGTCTACTACGTGCCGCGGCCGGCACCGGATGCCGATCTCGCGATCATGCTGCGTCTCGACCGGCTGCACCTGGAGTTTCCCTTCGCCGGTTCGCGAATGCTGCGAGGCCTGCTGGCTACCGAGGGGGCAAGATCGGCGTCGGCCTGTGAAGACGCTCATGCGGCGGATGGGGATATAGGCGCTCTACCGCCGTCCGAGCACCACCAAGCCCGAATCCGGGCACAAGATCTACCGTACCTGCTGCGCGGGATCGAGATCACACGCCCGAACCAGGTCTAGGCGATGGACATCCCCGCGTGCGGCTTCGTCTACCTGGTCGTGGTGCTCGACTGTTTCAGTCGCCGCTTCCTGTCGTGCCGGCTCTCGATCACCATGGACGCGGTGTTCTGCGTGGAGACCCCGGAGGATGCGCTGATGCGTCACGGCAAACCGGACATCTTCAGCACCGATCAAGGCAGCCAGTTCACCGGGGCGACCTTCACCGGCACGCTTGCCGAGAACGGCATCACCATGAGCATGGATGGCAAGGGCGCCCGGCGCGTCAACGTGTTCGTCGAGCGGCTATGGCGCAGCGTCAAATACGAGGAGGTCTACTTGCGGGCCTATGACAGCGCCAGCGAAGCCCGTGCACCGATCGGCCGTTATCTCGACGTCTACGACAGCCGAAGACCGCATTCGAGCCTTGACGCGATCACCCCCGATCAAGCCTACTTCAACCCGCTGCCCGCCCGCTTGGTAGCCTAACCACGGCAGAGGCTCCACTTAGCGACGCGGAAAGTCTGTTCAGACAACCGGGACCTTCTCCCTTCTGGATCACTAACAAAATATGCTCCGACATGCGCGCGCGCTGAGGTGGCTCCCAATCGGGCTTTTTGCGCAGATTTACTGTTCGTGAAGCAATAAAAACGCAGTTTTTGATCGTCGCGCCTCAGCTACCTTCCGACAGTGAGCAAGGGATATCGCGCTATCAGTTGTTAGCAGCGCAATCTCGAGCGTAAGGGGGGGGCCAACTTGAAAAGTCGCGCCGCGCCGCCGAGCACGGACTGCCCGGATTACGACGTTGAATTTGCTTCTTGTGGGTCATTGATGTCGTTATCGGGCAGGTGCGGAAAAACAGAGTGGCACGAAACGAGTCGACGTTACTCATGCCAGCTAGGTCCAAACGTGGCTGGACAGCAGTGGCTGGTGCGAACGCACGCTAATTTGCAGCTCCCATGCTCCTAGAGCTCGGGCCTTGCAGGAATTCGAGAAGCCCCGAGGTTTGACTCGCCAGCAGCTCTGACCGTAGTTCAATCATGATTAGCTACATCATTCGTCGTTTACTCTCAATGCTGCCGGTGATGGCGATCGTCGCCGTCATCGTCTTCTCGCTGCTGCACCTGGCGCCAGGAGACCCGTCGGCCATTATGGTGGGCGACAACGCGACACCGGAAGCCATCGCGCAGGTCCGCGAGAAGCTGGGTCTGGATCAAGCGCTATGGAAGCAGTTTTTTATATGGGTGTTCAGTGTCGCTCATGGCGACCTGGGGCGCTCGATTTTCTGGGACGAATCGGTCACTAGCCTAATCGCGCAGCGCGCTGAACCAACCATATCGCTAGCTATCACGACTACTATTTTTGCTGTATCGGTGGCGCTCAGCGTGGGGATTGCAGCAGCGGCTAAGGCTGGCACAGCGTTCGACCGTTTGGTGATGACTTTTGCGGTGCTTGACTTTTCTGTGCCCTTATTTGTCGTGGGTTACCTGCTTATCTTCCTGTTTGCACTTGAACTGAAGTGGTTCCCGGTACAGGGCTACGCGCCGGTGGCGGAAGGCGTGGGGCCATGGCTGCGAAGTTTAGCGCTGCCGACGATTTCACTCGGTTTACCTTATGTGGCGCTAATTGCGCGGATCACGCGCGCCACCTTGCTCGAAGTCTTGGATGAAGACTACATGCGCACTGCTCGCGCCAAAGGCGTCGCGGGCCGTGCACTGCTCTTTAAGCACGCGCTGAAGAACGCGGCGATGCCGATCGTGACGGTAATCGGTATGGGGCTAGGCTTTCTCATTGGAGGGGCAGTCATCACTGAGACCGTATTCAATCTGCCCGGCATTGGTCGTCTGGTGGTGGACGCTATCACGCGGCGTGATTACCCCATCATTCAGGGGGTCACACTGATTTTTTCGGGCGTGTACATGCTGGTAAACTTGCTTGTGGACCTTTCTTATCCTCTGTTCGATCCAAGGATTCGCTACTAAATGGCCGCCGTCTATACGGAGATCACTACCGCGTTCTCGCAAAAATCTGGCACTTTGGCGACATTCGCGCGTCGCAATCCGACCGTCATGGTGGGTGGCACTCTGCTGATGTTGGTGTCGCTAATCGCTATCTTTGCTCCCGTGCTCTCCGGCGACCCGATGTCTATCGCACCGACCGAGCGGTTGACTGCACCATCAGCCGAGCATTGGTTCGGTACTGACGCGCTCGGGCGCGACGTATATGCGCGGACGCTCTATGGAGCACGCATTTCGTTAGTTGTGGGAGTGTGTGCAACGGCATTGTCGGTCGCCGTCGGATTGACGATTGGACTCATTACGGGGTACTACCGGCGTGCCGACAGCTACATCATGCGCGTCATGGACGGGATGATGGCTATTCCCTCCATCCTCCTGGCAATTGGAATGATCGCTGTTACCCAAGGCGGCATGGCTATCGTAGTGTTGGCTATCACGGTCCCAGAAGTCCCGCGAGTGGTGAGGTTGGTTCGCTCGGTAGTGTTGTCTACGCGCGAGCTGGCGTTCGTCGAGGCGGCTGTTGTCTCGGGAAGTCACGACCTTAAGATCATCCACCGTCACATTTTGCCCAGCACGATCGCGCCGTTGATCGTGCAGGGAACCCTCATCCTCGCCTCGGCCCTCCTGGCGGAATCGTCGCTGTCGTTCCTGGGCATCGGCGTGCCGCCGGAGATACCGACTTGGGGCAATATGATATCTGCGCACCGCCTCTATCTGGTGCGAGCGCCCTGGTCTGTCTTCTTTCCTGGCGCAGTCCTTACTGTGGTGGTGCTGGCCGTCAACTTGCTGGGCGATGGTTTGCGCGATCGGCTCGATCCGCGCCTCGCGCGGCGCATATGAGCAAGACCACAATGACAAGCAATGAACCTGTCCTGCAAGTGCAGGACTTGCGAACGCACTTCTTCACGCAAGATGGCATCACGCGCGCTGTCGACGGCATCAGCTTTGAAGTGAAAGCTGGTGACACGCTGGGCATCGTAGGTGAAAGCGGCTGCGGCAAGAGCGTCACGGCACTATCCATCATGCGGCTGCTGCAGCCGAAAGTCGCACGCACCGTGGGCGGTCGCATCCGCCTCGAGGGTCGTGATATCTTGCCACTTCCGGAGTATGAGATGCGCGCCATGCGCGGCAACAGTATGGCCATGATCTTCCAGGAGCCGATGACCTCGCTTAATCCGGTGCTCACAATCGGCGACCAGATTGCCGAAGCGGTGATGATTCACCAGAAGAAATGCCGCACCGACGCCCTCGCGCATGCCGCGGAGATGTTGCGACTGGTACGGATCCCAGACGCCGAGCGACGCCTGAAGGACTACCCGCACCAGCTCTCTGGCGGCATGCGTCAGCGCGCGATGATCGCCATGGCGCTTTCCTGCAATCCAAAGCTACTCATTGCCGATGAGCCGACCACGGCGCTAGATGTCACCATTCAGGCGCAGATCCTACGCCTCATCCTAGAAATGAAGGAACGCTTTGGCGCTGCGGTTATTCTGATCACACACGATTTAGGGGTGGTCGCCGAAACCTGCCAGCGTGTAATTGTGATGTACGCTGGTCGCAAGGTTGAGGAGGCCGAAGTGACGGAACTCTTTGAGCGGCCGCTGCATCCGTACACGCGCGGGCTGATTGCCTCAATGCCCAGACGGCTCGCAAACGTCGCGCGAGCGCGGCGGCTCACCGAAATTCCGGGGATCGTACCGACGCTCAGCCAACCCATCCAGGGCTGCGCCTTCGCACCGCGCTGCGCTTTGGCCACGGCGCGCTGCCGCGCCGAAGCGCCGCCTTTCGAGCTACAGCAGGAAGCGCATTCGGTAGCGTGCTGGGAAGCCGGCGTCGCCGAGCAAGTGAAGCAAGCTCAAGCGGAGGCGGCTCCATGAACATCCCCGTCCTGGAGGTCACCAATCTGCAGAAACACTACGCCGTGTACCGTGGATTGCTGCGCCGAGAAGTTGCTCGGGTGAAGGCTGTCGATGGCATAAGCTTCTGCGTCGCTCGGGGCGAGACGCTGTGCGTGGTTGGCGAAAGCGGCTGCGGCAAGTCCACAGTGGGCAAGCTCATCCTACGCCTGACGCCGCCCACGGCCGGCTCCATTCGTTTGAACGGCTTGGACGTGACGAGTCTCCCCGAAGACGAGCTCCGCCCGCACAGACAGCGCGTGCAGATGGTCTTCCAGGATCCGTACGCGTCTCTCAATCCGAAGCTCAGGGCCGGCAAGATTGTGGGCGAACCGATCGAAAACTTCCAGGGTATCGCCGCCGAAGAGCGCGAAGCACGCGTCACGGCCATACTGCGCAAGGTGGGCCTGCGCGCTGACGCGATGAAGCGCTTTCCGTTCGAGTTCTCTGGGGGACAGCGCCAGAGGCTGGCGATCGCGCGCGCACTTGCGGTCAACCCGAAGCTCATCGTCGCTGACGAACCCGTCTCTGCGCTCGATGTGTCGGTGCAGGCGCAGGTTCTCAATCTACTCATGGACCTCCAGGAAGAGCTGAATGTGGCGTATCTTTTCATCAGCCACGACTTAGGCGTGGTGGAACACATCGGACACCGCATCGCGGTGATGTACCTTGGGCGCATCGTGGAGATCGCGCCGAAGGAGCCGGTATTTGAGGAGCCGCTGCATCCGTACACGCAAGCGTTGATGAACGCTGCGCCGGTTGCGAACCCACGTCAGAAGCGCGAGCGACTGCTAATCGAAGGCGATGTACCCAGTCCGATGAATCCGCCTTCGGGTTGTCACTTCCACACGCGATGTCCGTTCGCCAGCCCGCGTTGTCGCAGCGAAGAGCCGAAGCTGCGCGAGGTTGTGCCCGGCCACTTCGTAGCTTGCCATCTGCGCGAGGATGGCTACCGGGGTGCCTTGCCGCGCTCCTCCCTCTCGTCGAACCGTAATCCCAAGGAGTCCTGATATGCTTGTGCCGGCCGCCTCGCAGCAGACAAGAGGCGCCGCCCAAACAGGGGCTGGAACATGTACGTCACGACGAGCAATACCGGATCCCGATAGCTTCGTAGCCACACAAACTGGAATTGGCAGTCACAACCGCCAGCTTTGCTGCACTTGGCAGTATGCGGAGTATCGTCGGAGCGAACAACAGACTGGACAACGCCACACGGACACTTACAGTCGCAGCGACAGCCTCCTGATGTCGAAAGAAGAACCTACAGTCTGACGAAATCGCCACAGCGGCTCGGTCAACTGAGCGTCGAACAGCTGCTATGAAAGCGGCATCAAGTGATGGGTCACCGGGCATCACTCTCTTAGCCCAAGCTCCTTCGACTGCTTGCATGACAATGGGACGGCCATAGATTGCAGGATCCTCCATGGAGCCTGAGCCGAGAGTGGGCCCCTTGGAGGCTTTCCGTTACGAGGATGAGTATCCCGAGGGCCCCGTGGAGTTGAGTCTCAAAACTCGTTGAGTGTCAATCCTTGGATCTTGTTCTGGATTAAAGCGGGAGGGAGCGCCAACAACAGCGCATGAAGGCTGATGTTCTGTAGCAATCACCATTTCAGTTTACAGAGAGATCCGCTCCCTTGCTGGACGAAAGCACCGGTGTGCTATTGCCATTTCTCGCAGCAAATGGTGAGAAGGGCTTCTTTGGGTGGCCATCTGATGCAAAGCACGAGCAGTCGCGCGCGAAGTGGCTGCAGACCGAGTCGCTGGAAGAGCGTAAGGAGCTTGCACGTGAGATACAGCAGAATATTTGGGAATTCGTTCCGATGGTTCAGTTTGGAATTTCGACTCAGCCGGCGTTGATGCGCGCGAACCTAACAGGAATGCTAGCCACACCGTATTTTTGGTGGAGCGTCTCCTGGAACGCTGACAAGACGTAAACGCTGGTTCCGTTCTTGGTCTGAGATGCGGCGTTACGATGACGTTTGCTCTACGGTGTTGCATTTAGAGCTGCATCTCATGATCGATGAAATCAGCCGGGCAATTTAGTGATTCCTCGAACCAAAGAAGCACCAGCCCAACGGCCGGCGCGATCGCCAGACGGCGCGCTTCCCTGCGGACCGCGACGCCGGGCTCGTAGCACCTGTCGGACCGCTGGCTCCCTGCGTCACTAATCTGGCGAAGCTCCCTCAATCTGATTGAGGCTCACGCGGCGCGTCGCCAGAAATGTTCCTCATGCTGAGTTGTTGCTTCACGTAAATTGCTCCCCAATGGCAAGAGAGCGCAGGAGCAACGATGAGGCGATTGAGTATGGCGGTGCGCAAGGAATTGAGTCTGTTTTGGCGCTACGCCACAGGGTGAACGAGCCGCGTCGAAAAGAGCGGCATTCTCGACGAGTTCGTCACGATTACTCCCCTGCATCGGAAGCACGCTTGCGGCTGCTGCGCTGCGACCCTGAGGGCCAGACAGGACGGTGGTCCGCCGAATGCTCGGCTAGCGTCGATTCGAGGGGCTAGAAGCGGCCGCTTTGCTGGCTCAGCTTTACCGTTCGGCTCGATCGTTCGTGAACGCTTTCCAGCCATCGTTCAATTGATACGAAAGGAACGCGACGTAGCGCGTGTCCACAAACGTACAGCGTCCCCAACGGGGATCCAACATCAGAGGCTAGTTGCCGACAGTTCTTGGTCGTGCTTGCGAGACGCGTGTAAAGATGGAGCGGAACCCCCGACCGACATGCCAATTGAGAAGCCGAAGCGAGAGCGGCGAGACCTGATCCGTGTGGTAAAGGCTAGGCCGCAGCTGCGCGAATTCTTCGATGCCGCCGCGTCGGACCAAGCAGCGAACTCCTGTCTAAGTTTCAGGCGGAAATCCCGAGGTCTACTGGCGCAAAGTACTTCGAACTCTTCATCTTGGTCTCAAATTGTGGCGCGGCGAGGAACCAGCGCAGTGGTGTGTGGCTCCAGGTGAAAACGCGGCGCAGAGCGACGTGATCGTCAAGTCATCGGACGCCGCTGCTGACGGTGTGAAGTAGACCGATGATCGATCGTTCTGTATCCCTCCGGCGGCGACCGCCTTGCATAGTTTGAGAGGTGGCCTGAGGATTTGACCTTAAGTCTAGCTTTAAGGTCACGTGGCGAATGCAGGTCAATGTGTTGGGCGCCGAGCGTCGGCGGCGATGGAGTTACGACGAGAAAGTCCGCCTCGTCGAGGAGACCTTGCAGGCCGGCGAGACGGTCTGCGGCGTCGCGCGCCGGCATGGGGTGGCTCATAGCTTGCTGTTCACCTGGCGTCGACAAGCGCGCCAGGGCCGCCTGGGCGGTGATGCGGTGCCAGCTCTGGTTCCTGTCGAGATCACACCTGCGCCGGCACCGGCATCGATCAGCACATCGCCATTAGCGACTTCGCCTCCTGCGCAACGCGCAAGGGCCGGAATCATCGAGATCGAGCTTAGCGGCGGCTGTCGTGTTCGCGTTGACCGCGACGTCGACGGTGAGGCGCTGCAGCGGGTTCTTGAGCTCCTGCGGCGGCGATGGTCCCGATCCCGAGCGGCGTCAGGGTCTGGATCGCCACCGGCCACACCGACATGCGCCGCGGAATGCAAAGCCTGGCGCTTGCGGTCCAGGAGAGCTTGAAGCGCGATCCTCATGCTGGCGATCTCTACATCTTCCGGGGTCGCCGCGGCGATTTGGTCAAGATCCTCTGGCATGACGGGCTTGGCATGTCGCTCTACGCCAAGCGCCTGGATCGCGGCAAGTTCATCTGGCCGTCGGCGTCCGACGGCGCGGTATCAATCTCGGCGGCGCAGATGGCCTACATGCTGGAAGGGATCGACTGGCGGAATCCGCAATTGAGCTGGCGGCCGCAAAGCGCAGGCTAAGCGCAGAATCTGTAGCTTCTTGCATTTTGGGGAGTCCCATCGCGTTCAATCTGTGATTCACTGCGTCTCATGGATGCCGACCGCGACGCTGCTCCGGATGACGTTGCCGCCCTGAAGAAGGCGCTGGCAGTCGAGCGCGCGAAGGGTCTGAAGATCGCGGCTGAACTCGCGGTCGCTCGCGCGAAAGCGTCAGAAGATGAGGCGCTGATTGCCCAGCAGAAGCTGCAGATCGCCAAGCTGAAGCATCAGATCTACGGCCAACGGTCAGAGCGTTCGGCGCGGCTGATCGAGCAGTTGGCATTGGCACTCGAAGAGCTGGAAGCCGACGCCACCGAGGACGAGTTGGTGGCGGAACGGGCCGTGGCCAAGACGACGACGGTGCAGGGATTTACCCGCAAGCGCGCCGAGCGCCAGACCTTCCCCGAGCACCTTCCCCGGGAGCGGGTGGTGATTGATCCGCCGGCAGCTTGTGAATGCTGCGGCAGCAATCGCCTGCGCAAGCTCGGCGAGGACGTGACGCGGACGCTGGAAGTGGCGCCGCGCCAGTGGAAGGTGATCGAGACGGTCCGGGAGAAGTTCTCCTGTCGCGACTGCGAGAAGATCAGCCAGGCGCCGGCACCGTTCCATGCCGTCCCCCGGGGATGGGCTGGCCCGAGCCTTCTGGCCATGATCATGTTCGAGAAGTTCGGTCAGCATCAGCCATTGAACCGCCAGGCTGAGCGGTACGTGCTGGAAGGCGTGCCGATCGCCCTGTCGACCATGGCCGATGCCGTTGGTGCGGTCTGTGCCTCGCTGGATCCCCTGCTGCGCCTGCTGGAAGCCTATGTCATGCGGGCCGAGCGCCTTCATGCCGATGATACGACCGTGCCGGTGCTGGCCAAGGGCAAAACCGATACGGGACGATGCTGGATCTACGTCCGGGACGACCGGCCGTTTGGGGGCACGGATCCGCCGGCGGCGATGTTCTATTACTCACGAGACCGCAAAGGCGAGCATCCCCAAGGGCATCTGGCGGGCTATGCTGGCATCCTGCAGGCCGACGCCTATGACGGGTACAACCAGCTCTATCTGGCGGGACGCCAGCCAGGCCCAATCCGGGAGGCTGCCTGCTGGTCGCATGGACGGCGCCCGTTCTTTGCTATGGCCGACATCGAAGAGAATGCCCGGCGCAAGGCCACCGGCAAGAAGGAAATCCCGCTCTCTCCGATCGCGATCGAGGTCGTGCGGAGGATCGATGCACTGTTCGAGATCGAGCGCTCCATCAACGGCAAGAGTGCCGACGAGCGCCTTCAGGTGCGGCAGATGCTAAGCCAGCCCCTGGTCGAGGACCTCCAGGTCTATATGCGGGAGCAGCTTGCCAAGCTGTCTCGGGGGCACGACCTGGCCAAGGCGTTCAACTATATCCTGAAGCGATGGTCGAGCTTTACGCTGTTCCTTCAGGATGGCCGCGTGTGCCTCTCCAACAATGCCGCCGAACGGGGCTTGCGAGGCATCGCTCTTGGACGGAAGTCCTGGCTGTTCTGCGGCTCCGATCGCGGCGGACGGCGTGCGGCGGCCATGTACAGCCTGATCGTCACGGCCCTATGCCGAGCGCGGCATAGGCAGGTTTATGCCGCCCGCCGAACTATGCCGAACGGATTTGGTATGGCACGCCGTTGTCACACTGGCGCCGTCGATCGCGTGCAGGGCAGCCCCATTCCATTCGGCATAGTCTGGTCATTCAGAGCGTCTCGAGGAAGGCGAGTAGGCGGTCGTTCGGCTGGAAGCGGGTTCGCTTGCCGCGCTCGTACGGCTTGAGCTTCGCCAGGGCAGCTTCCTTGAGGGCGAGGTGGGCGTGCAGGTACGTCTGCGTCGTCTCGACCGATTCATGACCGAGCCACAGCGCGATCACGGAGCAGTCGACGCCGGCTTGCAGCAGTTCCATCGCAGCGCTGTGCCTCAGCACGTGCGGCGACACGCTCTTGGCCTTCAAAGACGGGCAACTTTTGTGAGCGACACGAACATGCTTTCCCAGCAGGGACTGGACGCTGTCGGCACTGAGCCGACCCCCGTGCACGTTCGGGAACAACGCTGTTGCTCCTTTCCGCAACGGTTCCTTGAGCCATGCCTGGAGCGCACACCGAGCGAGTGTGGTCAGCGGAGTGGTCCGCTCCTTCCGCCCTTTGCCGACGCATCGTACGTGTGCACCAGACCCGAGGTGGACGGCATCCCGGTCAAGGCCAGTCAGCTCTGAGAGGCGCAAGCCCGTCTGGGCCGCGACCAGCAGCAAGGTGTGATCGCGGCGACCAAGCCACGTCGTTCGATCGGGCGCGGCGAGAACGGCCTCGATCTCAGGGCGCGTCAGGAAGTGCACCTGTCGCTTGTCATGGCGCTTGCTCGGTATGGCAAGCACGCG